>JBEBBB010000158.1:0-9863 GCA_041158605.1 Pseudomonadota bacterium | reverse complement strand
TTGGCTGAGCGCTTGCGCGCCAACCCGGTGTGGGTGTCGGTGTTGAACAAACTGGCCGGCGTGTTTTTGATCGGCTTTGGCGCCAAGTTGGCGTTGTCCAAATAAGGCGGTGGCACAGATGGCCAAGGTTTTTTGCATAGCCAATCAAAAAGGCGGGGTGGGCAAAACCACCACCACGGTTAACCTGGCGGCCGGTTTGGCCAAGGTGGGCCAGCGGGTGCTGATGGTGGACCTGGACCCCCAGGGCAACGCCACCATGGGCTCTGGTGTCAACAAACGCGAACTGCCCCTGACCGTGTACGACGTGTTGCTGGGTTCGGCCGGTGTGGCCGAAGCGGCGGTGTTCTCGGAGAAATGCGGTTACCACGTGTTGGGCGCCAACCGCGAACTGGCCGGCGCCGAGGTGGAAATGGTGGAATTGGAGCGCCGCGAAAAACGCCTCAAAACCGCGCTCGAAGCGGTAGCGGCGGATTTTGACTTTGTGCTCATCGACTGCCCACCGTCCTTGTCCATGCTGACGCTCAATGGCCTGTGTGCCGCCCACGGCGTGATCGTGCCCATGCAGTGCGAATACTTTGCGCTGGAGGGCCTCTCCGATCTGGTCAACACCATCAAACAGGTGCACGCCAACCTGAACCGCGACCTGAAGGTGATCGGTTTGTTGCGTGTGATGTTCGATCCGCGCATCACCCTGCAGCAACAGGTCAGCGACCAGCTCAAGGACCACTTTGGCGACAAGGTGTTCAACACGGTGATCCCCCGCAACGTGCGCCTGGCCGAAGCCCCCAGCTACGGCCTGCCCGGTGTGGTGTTCGACCCCTCGGCCAAAGGCAGCCAGGCCTTTGTGACCTTTGCCCAAGAGATGGTGGAGCGCATCCAGCGCCTGTGAACCCATGAGCAACCCACCCACCGTTCTGTTGTTGCCCGGCTGGCAAAACAGTGGCCCAGCCCACTGGCAAAGCCGTTGGGAGGCCTTGCATGGCGACCTGCGGGTGGACCAGCACGACTGGATGACCCCGCGCCGTGGCGATTGGTTGGCCCGCCTGGACGAGGTGGTGTTGGCCCAGCCCGGCCCCGTGGTGCTGGTCGCCCACAGCCTGGGCTGCATCCTGACCGCGGCCTGGGCCGCGCATTCCCGTTTGACCCCACGCGTGCGGGGCGCCTTGTTGGTGGCCCCAGGTGATGTGGAGCAAGCCGATGTGGCCCCCCTGTTGCCGGGTTGGGCGCCCATCGTGCGTGGCCCTCTGCCGTTTCCCAGCGTGCTGGTGGGCAGCCGCAACGACCCCTATTGCAGCCATGCCCAAGCCCAGGCCTTGGCCCAGGCGTGGGGCGCGCAATGGGTGGACCTGGGCGATGCCGGGCACATCAACGCCGATTCTGGCCTGGGCGATTGGCCCGCTGGCCGCGTACACCTACAACCCTGGTTGGGCGCGCAGGGCTGATCCCCGCACCCGCCACAACACAAGGAACACACACATGGTCACCAAAAAGCCCAAAGGTTTGGGGCGCGGCCTGGAGGCCCTGTTGGGCCCCAAACTGGAAGACCCCACCACCACCCCTGGGGGCGCGGGCGACCAACCGGGCAACCTGGCCTTGAGCGACCTGGTGCCCGGCACCTACCAACCCCGCACCCGCATGGACGAGGGGGCTTTGTACGAATTGGCCGAAAGCATCAAGGCCCAGGGCATCATGCAGCCCATCCTAGTGCGCCGTTTGGCCGATGGCGCTGGCGAGGAGCGGGTCCAGGCCTGGGCCCAGCAACAGGGCTTGGCCACGGCAGAGCGGGGCGCCCGCCCGGTCTACGAAATCATTGCCGGTGAGCGCCGTTTCCGCGCGGCCCGTTTGGCGGGTTTGGAGACGGTGCCGGTGTTGGTGCGCGACGTGCCGGACGAATCGGCCGCTGCCATGGCGCTGATCGAAAACATCCAGCGCGAAGACCTGAACCCCCTGGAAGAGGCGCAGGGCTTGCAGCGCTTGGTCAAGGAGTTTGGCCTGACCCACGAGCAGGCCGCCCAGGCCGTGGGCCGCTCCCGCAGCGCCGCCAGCAACCTGTTGCGCTTGCTCAACCTGACCGAGCCCGTGCAGACCATGTTGATGGCCGGTGACCTGGACATGGGCCACGCCCGCGCCCTCTTGGCCCTGGACCGGGCCGCCCAGGTCACGGCGGCCCAGCAGGTGGCGGCCCGCAACCTGTCGGTCCGTGAGGCCGAAAACCTGGTCAAAAAGCTGGGCGCCGAGTTCGCCTTGACCCCACAGAAACCCAAAAAGGAAAAGTCCCGCGACATCCGGCGTGTGGAGGAAGAGTTGTCGGACCTGTTGACCGCCGAGGTGGAGATCCGCATCAAAAAGCGGGTCAAACGCCACGGTCGTGTGGAGGAAATGGGCGAGGTCGCGATTGAATTTGGGTCGCTGGAGGCGCTCAACGGCCTGATCGAGCGCTTGCGGGGACCTGCAACGTAGTGTCTGTCGGCAGGGGAGTATCCAGCCCGGGGTTCTACCGGTATCATTTTGGATAGAGCGGCTGGGTGGAGGTTGCCACACCCGGGCCGCCACACCCACCCTCATTTCGCGGAGTTCCAACCATGAAACCCTTTGTCGCCGCTGCCAGCGCCTTGTTGCTTGCCACCCCTCTGGCTTGGGCCCAAAACATAGACCGCGTCAAACTGACCGACAACGATTTGACCTGCCGGCAGATTTACGTGGAAATCGCCCAGATGGATGCGGTCATCGCCCAGGGCAACCAGCCCACCATGCCAGCCCCCATGCCGGCGGCAGCGGGCCAGGTGGCTGGCGCTGTGGCGCAGGTGGCGATTGCCAATGCGGCCGCCCGATCGGGTTTTGGTTTTGGGGGCTTTGGGGGTTTGGGCGGCATGTTCGGTGGTGTGGCCCAACAGGCCCAGATGGCCCAGCAGCAGCAGGCCCAGCAGCAGGCCCAACAACAAGCCATGATGCAGCAACAGCAGATGGCCATGGCGCAGCAGGGTATGGCGCGCACCCAACAGGCCCAAGGGCGCAAAGACCACCTCACATCCCTGTTCCTGTCCAAAGGCTGCAAGCTGGCTGATGTGCAATAACGCGGCGGTGTACCGCTGGAACCGCCCATGAAGGGCCCTTGGCCTTTGCCGGCCTTGTGGGCCTGGGTTTGTGCCTGGGCCATGGCCTGGGTGCTGGCATGGCTGGGGTTTCCAGCGGCTTTGGCCGTGGGTGCAGGCGCCACGGTGGGGGTGTTGGCCAGCCTGCAAGGCCCCAGCACCCGGACCCGGCGTTTGATCACAGCCCTGGGTTTCCCTTTGTCGTGGGCCCTGTTGTCGGGTGCTGGTGCGGTGCCGGCGTGGTTGTGGTTGTTGCCCGCAGTCTTGTTCTTGTTGTTGTACCCCCCTGGCACCTGGCGCGACGCGCCGCTGTTCCCCACGCCCCTGGGGGCCTTGGATGGCCTGCGCGAGGCCGTGCCTTTGCCATTGGGCGGCAAGGTTTTGGATGCCGGCTGTGGTGTGGGTGACGGCTTGCGGGCCCTGGAGCGCACCTACCCCGACACCCGTTTGTATGGTTTGGAGCGCAGCTGGCCGCTGCGTTGGGTTTGTGCCTGGCGCTGCCGGTGGGCGACCGTGCGCCAGGGGGATATCTGGGCCCACGACTGGTCACCCTACGACATGGTCTACCTTTTCCAACGCCCCGAGTCCATGCCCCGTGCCCATG
Source organism: Pseudomonadota bacterium (assembly GCA_041158605.1). Taxonomy (GTDB): domain Bacteria; phylum Pseudomonadota; class Gammaproteobacteria; order Burkholderiales; family Burkholderiaceae_C; genus JBEBBB01. The sequence continues at coordinate 6,167 of JBEBBB010000158.1, read as the reverse complement.
CCAAGGCCTTGCAAGAGATGCGGCCAGGCACTTGGTTGGCCAGCCTGGAGTTTGCGGTACCCGGTGTGGCCCCCACCCTGGAGTGGACCGCTTCGGACGGCCGCCCCGTGTGGTTGTACCGTTTGGGGTGACCGCTTACAGCGTGAAAATTTTCCCGGGGTTCAGGATGTTGTCTGGGTCCAGGGCTTTTTTCAGGGTGCGCATCATGTCCAAGGCGGCGTCTCCAGCCTCGCGCTGCAAAAAGCCCATTTTGTGCAGCCCCACACCGTGTTCCCCTGTGCACGTGCCTTCCAGGGCCAAGGCGCGGTGCACCAAGCGCTGGTTCAGGTCCTCAGCGGTGTCGCGTTCTTGCGGGTTGTCGGGGTCTATCAGGTACCCAAAGTGGAAGTTGCCATCGCCCACATGGCCGACCAAAAAATAGGGCAGGCCTGAGGCATCGGCCTCGGCCACCGAGTCCAACAGGCAGTCGGCCAACCGGCTGATGGGCACGCAGGTGTCGGTGGAGATGGCACGGCAACCGGGTTTGCTTTGTATGCCCGCAAAGTAGGCGTTGTGGCGGGCCGTCCACAGGCGGGTGCGCTCTTCAGGGGTGGTGGCCCACTCGAACGCTTGTCCCCCCTGTTCGCTGGCGATGTCTTGCACCAGTTCCGCCTGTTCTTGTACCCCGGCAGGTGAGCCGTGGAACTCCATGAGCAGCATGGGCTCTTGCCGCAGGCCCAACTTGGCGTGCTGGTTGACCAGGCCCACCGTGCGCCCGTCCAATAGCTCGCAGCGGGCGATGGGCACTCCCATCTGGATGATTTGAATGGTGGTCCGCACAGCCGCTTCGATGCTGGGGAAAAAACAAATCGCGGCCGATATGGCCTCTGGCAGGGGGTAGAGTTTTAAGGTGATTTCGGTGAAAACCCCCAGGGTCCCTTCGCTGCCCACCAGCAAGCGTGTGAGGTCGTAACCGGCGCTGGATTTTTTGGCGCGGGTGCCGGTGCGCAGCACCTGCCCTTGGGCGTTCACCACCTCCAATGCCAACACGTTTTCGCGCATGGTGCCGTAGCGCACGGCGTTGGTGCCGCTGGCTCGGGTGGCCGTCATGCCGCCGATGGACGCGTCGGCCCCGGGGTCTATCGGAAAAAACAGACCTTGGTCCTTGAGCGCGTCGTTGACGGCTTTTCGGGTGACACCGGGTTGAACGGTGACTGTCAGGTCCTCGGCGTGGATGGCCAGGACCCGGTTCATGCGGCTCACGTCCAGGCTGATGCCCCCTTGTACAGCCAGCAGGTGGCCTTCAATGGAGGACCCCACCCCAAAGGGTATGACCGGTACCTTGTAGCGGGCGGCCAAAGCCACCGCGTCGGCGACGTCTTGGGTGGATTCGGCAAACACCACCGCGGCGGGGGGCGGTACGGTGGTGTAGGCCGATTCGTCACGGCCGTGTTGTTCCCGGACCACCTGGGCCGTGGAGCACTGGGCACCAAAGCGGTTGCGCAAGGCCTCCAGCATCTCGGCTGGTACGTCGCGTTGAAGGATGTCTGGCACAAGTCCGGTGGGCAGTGGGGCGTTCATCGGGACAGGTCTCCATTGGATAATGAACCATTATCGAACACCCCCGAGCGGGGAACAACCAAGGAGCACCACATGGGCAACCGCCTGACCCAAATCGCCACCCGCACTGGTGACGCGGGCACCACCGGCTTGGGCAACAACCAGCGGGTGAGCAAAAACAGCCTCCGGGTGCACGCCATGGGGGATGTGGACGAGCTCAACTCCCACATTGGTGTGTTGTTGTGCGAACCCATGCCCGACGGGGTGCGTGCTTTGTTGGTGGAGATCCAGCACCAGCTGTTCAACCTGGGTGGCGAGTTGAGCATTCCCGGTTTTGAGTTGCTCAAACCCGAGGCTGTCTTGGCTTTGGACCAGGCGCTGGAGACCCACAACGCCGAACTGCCTCGGTTGCAGGAATTTATCCTGCCGGCTGGCACCCGCGCGGCCAGCCAGGCCCACGTATGCCGCACCGTGGCGCGGCGGGCCGAGCGTTGCGTGGTGGCCTTGGGCAACGAGGAGGCCCTGAACGACGCCCCGCGCCAGTACCTCAACCGCCTGAGCGACTTAATGTTTGTGCTGGCCCGCGTGCTGAACCGCCTGGATGGCGGGGACGACGTGTACTGGAAAAGCGAGCGATTGGGTGCGGGCGGGGCCGGTTGATGGCACGTCCGCACCGGTGGAGATGGCCCACCTCCTGGTGGTTGATGGGGGTGGCCCTGGTGGCCTTGGTGACACCACAGGCGCGGGGCGAGCAGCGCAGGCCCAACCCCGAAGTCACCTGGCGTTGTGAAGTGGTTTACCAACCGGCCCGCCAGGTGTGGCCGCGTGAGGTTCGGATTGCTTACAACCAGCGGCGCGTTCTGGCCGTGGCCATCGATGGGGTGCCTGTCTACACTTTTGCCGTGAGGGAAACCACCTTGTTGACCGCTTTGGACAACGAACGTGTGCAGTTCGATACGGCTGCGGGCTCGTGGTCCAGCGATTTCAGGGGGCTGGCCCAGGGCGCCGGTCGGTGCGAACGGTTGCCCTAGAGGCCATTGCGGCCCGGTGGGACGAAAAAAAACCCGGCCACCAGGGCCGGGTTGGAAGCCTTTATGCTGTCACACACCAAGGCACCCGCTCAGGGAGGAAAAGCGGGAGGCCATCCAGAGACGGCCCATGGCTAGTGTAATTCCAAAGTCAGGAAAATCAAGCCACTCCGCCAAAATTTGATAAATAACATTTATATCAATTGCTGCACCTGCCGTCTGGCAAAGGCCACGCCTGGCTGACCCGAACCCCCCGTTCCAACCGGCGCTTGCGCAAGCGCAGCAGGTGGTCGTCTTTGCTCAGCAGTACCGCTTTTTGGGCCACGGCCAGGTCGACAAACATCTGGTCGTCGGGGTCCACACAACGGATGCCACTGGGGGCGGGTGTGCTCGTTGGATGGGCGTACTGGTCAAAGTGAGCGCCCACTTCGACTGGTGTGATCTGGCGCAGGGCCAGGGTTTTGGCCACGTTGCGGTAGGTCAGCACGCGGTCCAGTTCGACCCGCATACCGGGGCTGACCCACCAGGTCACACGGCCATGTTCCAGGTCCTGCAACAAGGCCTGTGCCCGGGTGTCGCGAAACACCCACAGGTCCAACACCCAGTTGGTGTCGATGACCAGCGCCGTCATGCCACTGGGTTGGGCGGGGTTAGTGGGGGGCGCGGGTTGCGGGCGGTCAGGTCAAAGCGGAACAAGCGGCACTCGATGGGGCCGTTCCACAAAGGCACGCGGCGGGACTCTTTGAAGCGCATCTGCGAGGGCAGCTTCAGGTCGGGGGTCAGCAACCAAGCGGTCCAACCGGCGTAGTGGTTTTTCCAGTGTGTGGCCAGCTGCGCAAAAAAATCGGCGTTTTCGCGGCCGTCGGCTTGCAGGGCCACCTCGCGGCCACCGGTGCTGGTGCGGTCACCACGCCCCGAGGAGGCGCGGGTGTGGGCCTGCTGACCGGCCACACCCGCGGCGGCGATACGTTCGCCATAAGGGGGGTTGAGCAGCAGCACGCCGGGGCGGTTGGCGGGTGGGGTGCGTTGCAGGGCGTCACCACCGCGCAACTCGATGGCGTGGGCCACACCAGCCCGCTCGGCGTTGCGGCGGGCGAAATCGACCATGCGAAACGCCACATCGCTGCCAAACACAAACGGTGCGCGGTCGGGCGTCCAGGCCAGCTCTTGTTGCTGGGCCTGGGCCTTGAGCGCCTGCCAGACGTGGGCCTGGAAGGGCATGAGTTTTTCAAACGCGAAGCGCCGGCTGCGACCGGGCGCCATGTTCAAGGCCATTTGGGCGGCCTCGATCAAGACAGTGCCGCTGCCGCAGCAGGGGTCGTACAAGGGGGTGTGCTCGCCGGTGCTGGGGTCGGGTTGGCCGGTCCAGCCAGTGGCCACCACCATCGCCGCTGCCAGGGTTTCCTTGAGGGGGGCGTCACCCTTGTCCACCCGCCATCCGCGTTTGAACAGGGGCTCACCGGAGGTGTCAATGTAGACCGTACAGTGTTCGGCGGTCAGGTGGGCGTAAAGGCGCACATCGGGGTGGGCGGTGTCCACGTCGGGGCGTTCGCCCTTTTTGTGGCGCAGGCGATCACACACCGCGTCTTTGACGCGCAAAGCCGCAAAGTTCAGGCTTTTGAGTGGGCTGTGCTGTGCGGTCACCTCGACCTTGATGGTTTGCCGGGGTGTGAACCAGATCTCCCAGGCCACGTCGGCGGCGGTGTCGTAAATGTGCTGTTCGGTTTGGTAGGGGCGGTGGGCCAACTGCACCAACACCCGCTGCGCCAGCCGGCTGTGCAGGTTGAGCGCCATGGCGTCGCGCCAGCTGGCGCGCACCTGCACGCCGCCGCGCGACACCCGCATCTGGTCGGTGGGCACACCGGTCACACGGGCCACCTCGGCGGCCAAAAAGTCTTCCACGCCCGCGGCGCAGGGCAGGAACAGGGTCAGGTCCATAACGGCCTCAGATGGTTTTGCGCAGGTTGGCGGGGGCGATGCGCAAGGCTTCGCGGTACTTGGCCACGGTGCGGCGCGCGCACTCGATGCCTTGTTCCTTGAGCATGTCCGAGATTTGGTTGTCGCTCAAGGGTTTGGCGGTGTTTTCGGCGGCCACAAACTGTTTGATCAGGGCCCGCACCGCGGTGCTGGAGGCGTTGCCGCCGGCTTCAGTGCCCAAGGCAGACCCGAAAAAGTATTTCAGCTCGTAGGTGCCAAAAGGCGTGGCCATGTACTTGGCCGTGGTCACCCGGCTGATGGTGGATTCGTGCAGGCCCAGCTCGTCCGCGATCTCGCGCAACACCAGTGGGCGCATCGCCAGTTCGCCCTGCTGGAAAAACTGCCGTTGGCGGTCCACAATGGCGCTGGACACCCGCAAGATGGTGTCGAAGCGCTGTTGGATGTTTTTGATGAACCAGCGCGCTTCCTGCAGCCGTTGCTGCATGCCTTGCGCGTTGTCGCCCTTCTGGCCGCGCATGGCGTTGGCGTAGATGTCTTGCACCCGCAAACGGGGCATCACATCGGGGTTGAGTTGCACCTTGAAGCCCCGCCCGGACTTGGTCACCAACACGTCGGGGATGATGGCGTTGCGCTCCACGTTCACAAAACGGCGCCCGGGTTTGGGCTCCAGCCGGGTGAGCAGCGCCAGGGCTTCTTTGAGGGTGTCTTCATCGGTTTTGCACAGGCTGCACAAGCGGCGGGTGTCACGCCGGGCGATCAGGTCCATGGGCTGGTCGCACAGCTGCAGCGCCACCCGGGCGGCTGGGGTGTTGCGCAACTCCAAAACCTGCAAACGCAGGCACTCGGACAGGTCGCGCGCGCCCACCCCGGCGGGCTCCATGTGTTGCAACCAGTGCAGGGCGGTGTGCAGCAGCTGCTCCAGCGCCTCGCGCCGTTCCAGGGCCTCGTCGGGGTCGGTGGGGGCGCCGCCCCGTTGCGCCTCACTGGCCAGCAGCGTGGACACCAACTCGGGGATGGGGTCGGCCAGGTAGCCGTCTTCGTCCAGGGATTCGATCAACAGGTAGAGGGCTTCGCGTTCCTCGGGGTTGAGCCGCAAGCCCAGTGCTTGTTCGTGCAAATGGGCTTGCAGGCTGCGGTGTTCGCTGGCCAATTCGGCTGCGGTGGCGGTTTCGTCGTCGCCGTTGCTGCCATTGCGGGCTGGGGCGTCACCACCCCATTCGCTGTCGTTGGGGGCCTGTTCCACGGTGCCATCACCGTCCCAGCTGTGCTCCACGTCCCAGCTGTCCTCGGCAGGTGCATCGGCCACGTCGGGGGCTTCGGCGGGGGCGCTGGTGCTGGACCAGTCGCTGGCTTGGTCACCCAGGGTGACCGGCGCGTCTTCGGTGGGAAGGCCAAAGTCCTCGCGTTCGGTGGTCTCGGTGTCGCGTTCCAGGAAGGGGTTTTCGTCGAGCATTTGCTCGACCTCTTGCGCCATCTCCAGGGTGGAGAGCTGCAACAGCCGGATCGATTGCTGCAACTGGGGCGTGAGCGCCAGGTGCTGCGAGACGCGTAAGGACAGGCCTTGTTTCATGCCCGGCCTTACATGCGGAAGTGTTCGCCGAGATAGACCCGCCGAACATCAGCGTTTTCAACAATGTCGGTGGGCGTGCCTTTGGCCAGCAC
>JBEBBB010000157.1:0-5482 GCA_041158605.1 Pseudomonadota bacterium | reverse complement strand
GGCGTTGTGGGCGCGGGACGCCGCGCAGGCGCAGGCCATGCAGCAGGCCCGCAGCAACCCCCGTTACCTGCCGGGTCACCCTTGGCCCGAAGGGCTGGCAGCGTTCGCCTGCTCCCCCGCCGACCTGCCTGATCACCTGGCCGGGCAAGACCTGGTGGTGGTGGGCACCCCCATGGCCGCCTTGCGCGGTTTGTTGGCCGTGTTGGGGCCGGTGGGCTTGCCCGTGGCGTGGTTGTGCAAGGGGTTTGAGCGGGTGGCCGACCCGGCCGCCCACCCTGGGGCGGTGGGCCTGCTGGGCCACGAAATCGCCGCCCAGGTGGCCCCGGGTCTGCCTTGCGGCGCCCTCAGCGGCCCCAGTTTCGCCCAAGAGGTGGCCGAAGGCCGCCCCACCGCCTTGGTGGCCGCCAGCGCCGACCCGGCGGTGCGCCAGTTGTTGGTCAACGCCTTCCACCACAAGGCCCTGCGGGTTTACGAAAACGACGACCTGGTGGGTGTCGAGGTCGGTGGGGCCGTGAAAAACGTCATGGCCATCGCCACCGGCTTGTGTGACGGCCTGAACCTCGGCCTGAACGCCCGCGCCGCCCTGGTCACCCGGGGGCTGGCCGAGATGTCGCGCCTGGGGGTGGCCATGGGTGGGCGCACCGACACCTTCATGGGTTTGAGTGGTTTGGGCGACCTGGTGCTGACCGCCACCGGCGACCTGAGCCGCAACCGCCAAGTGGGCTTGTTGCTGGCCCAAGGGCGCACCCTGCAGCAGGCTGTGGATTCTCTGGGCCATGTGGCCGAGGGTGTGTACAGCGCCCGCACGGTGGTCCAGCGCGCCCAAAGCCTGGGCGTGGACATGCCTATCGCTGCTGCGGTGGTGGACTTGCTCGATGGCCGTTTGCGCCCCGCCGAGGCGGTGGCCACCCTGATGGGCCGCGGTCCCAAGGTCGAGGTCCGCTGACCCCTGCGCCTTGAGGCGCCTGGGCGGGGCCCTGGGGGGCCAGGTTTCAAAACTCCAGGTTGTCGATCAGGCGCGTTTGGCCCAATTTGGCCGCACCCAGGGCCACCAAGCCGCCTGGCACGAACCCGCCTGCTCCACCACCCGGGTTTGGGGCTTGCAGGTCCACACGCCGCCGCACGGTCAGGTAGTCTGGCGCCCAACCGTGGGCGCGCAGGGCCTCCATCGCGTGGGTTTCAAGCGCCGCCAGGTTGTGTTCGCCGCCCAAGACCCCAGCCGCCAGGCTTTTGAGCGTTTGCGACAGGCGCACCGCTTCGGCCCGCTCGTTGGCGCTGAGGTAACCGTTGCGTGAGCTGAGGGCCAGCCCATCGGTGGCCCGTTCGATCTCACCGCCGTGGATGGTGATGGGCAGGGCGAACTGCTGGGCCATCTGCCGCAACACCATCAGCTGTTGGTAGTCCTTTTTGCCGAACACCGCGTGGCCTTGGCCCTTGGCCTGGGCGAACACCACCTGGAACAGCTTCATCACCACGGTGGCCACACCGGTGAAAAACCCTGGGCGGAAATGCCCTTCCAGGATGTCCGCCAAGTGGGCCGGGGGGGTGACCTTGAACACCTGGGGTTCGGGGTACAGCTCTTTTTCCGACGGTGCAAACACCACATCGCAACCGGCCGCGGCCAGCTGCTCGCAGTCGGCCTGGAAGGTGCGGGGGTAGGTGTCAAAGTCCTCGTGGGGCAAAAACTGCAAGCGGTTCACGAAGATGCTGGCCACGGTCACGTCGCCCAGGGGCCGGGCCTGGCGCACCAGGGCCAGGTGGCCCGCGTGCAAATTGCCCATGGTGGGCACAAAAGCGGGTGCGTCAAAACGCGCCAGGTGCTGCCGCAGGTCGGCGATGGTGTGTGCGATGTGCATGCGGTTCACCAGGCGTGCAAAGCGTCATCGGGGAAGCTGCCGTTTTTCACGGCGGCCACGTAGGCCGCCATGGCGTCGCGGATACCACCGGTGCCATCCATAAAATTGCGCACAAAACGCGGTGTTTTGCCCAGGCCCATGCCCAGCATGTCGTGCATCACCAGCACCTGGCCGGCGGTGCGTTGCCCGGAACCGATGCCGATGGTGTGGCAGCGGTCAAGCTGTTGGGTCAGTTCAGCGGCCAGCTGGGCGGGCACCATTTCCAGCACCATCATGGAAGCGCCAGCGTCTTGCAGGGCCAAGGCCTCTTGGCGCATGCGGTCGGCCGCGGCCTCGCCACGGCCTTGCACCCGGTAGCCGCCCAGGGCGTGGACGGTTTGGGGGGTCAGCCCCAGGTGGGCGCACACGGGTATGCCGCGCTCCACCAAAAAGCGCACGGTGTCGGTGGTCCAACCGCCGCCTTCCAGTTTGACCATGTGGGCCCCTGCGTGCATCAGCGCGGAGGCGCTGCGGATGGCCTGTTCTTTGGACTCTTGGTAGCTGCCGAAAGGCAAATCACCGATCACCCAGCTGGTGCCCTGCACGCGGCGCAGGCCGCGGGTCACGCTCTCAGTGTGGTAACACATGGTTTCCAAGGTCACGCCCACCGTGCTAGACAAACCCTGGCAGACCATGCCCAGCGAGTCCCCAATCAACAGGCATTCCACGCCGGCGCTGTCGGCCACCGCCGCAAAAGTGGCATCGTAAGCGGTGAGCATGGTGATCTTTTCACCACGCTCGCGCAGCTCCGCCAAACGGGGCAGGCTCACCGGTTTGCGTTGGGGCAGTGGCGAGGCGGAGGGCAGGGTGCCGTAAGGGGTGCCAGGTATCGGTTCGCTCATGGTCGCACGGTTGGTTTTTGGGGCAAAGGCCCCGCAAAACCGGGAGTCTAGTCGATCCCGTTATGCTCGCGGTTTTGGGCGATCCCGGCATTTACCCCAATCCTGCGGGACAATACGGGGTTTGTACGCACGGCCACACAGGAAAGATGGAAGCAGTGAACGATGTGATCGAGGTGGATTTTGAGCAGCCGGCCTGCCCGACCCGCCACGCCTGGGCACGTGTGCCCGTGGAGCCCACGCCCAACGAGCGGCAGGCCCTCAAGGACCGCATACGCGCTTTGCTCAAGGCCCGCAACGCCGTGATGGTGTCGCACTACTATGTGCACCCAGACCTGCAGGACCTGGCCGAGGAAACCGGTGGTTTGGTCAGCGATTCCCTGGAAATGGCCCGGTTTGGCCGCGACCACCCCGCTACCACCTTGGTGGTGTCGGGTGTGCGCTTCATGGGCGAATCGGCCAAGATCCTGTCGCCCCACAAAACCGTGCTCATGCCCGACCTGGACGCCAACTGCTCCCTGGACCTGGGCTGCCCGGTGGAGGACTTCAGCGCCTTCTGCGACCAGCACCCCGACCGCACCGTGGTGGTGTACGCCAACACCAGTGCGGCCGTCAAAGCCCGCGCCGACTGGCTGGTCACCTCCAGTTGTGCGTTGGAAATCGTAGAGGCCTTAAAAAACAAAGGCCACAAAATCCTCTGGGCCCCCGACAAACACCTGGGCGACTACATCCAGCGCCAGACCGGTGCCGACATGGTGATGTGGAAGGGCTCGTGTGTGGTGCACGACGAGTTCAAAGCCGCTGAGCTGCAAGCCCTGATGGGCGAGCACCCGGGCGCCAAGGTGCTGGTGCACCCGGAAAGCCCAGCCGATGTGATCGCCTTGGCCGATGCGGTGGGGTCCACCTCGGCCATCTTGAAGGCCGCCCGCGAGATGGACGCGACCGCGTTTATTGTGGCAACGGACAACGGCATGATGCACAAGCTGCGGACCCTCAACCCCGGCAAAACCTTCATCGAGGCGCCCACCGCGGGTAACAGCGCCACTTGCAAAAGCTGCGCCCACTGCCCTTGGATGGCCATGAACGGTCTGGCCGGGGTGGCCCAGGTGCTGGAGCATGGCTTCAACGAAATCCAGGTGCCAGCCCACCTGATCGACCGCGCCCGCTTGCCCATCGACCGCATGCTGGCCTTTACCGCGGCCCACAAAAGTGGTCAGGACGCTGGGGCCTTGGTGCCGAATATCGGGGCGGCTTAACAGGGCACCAACACGCTGGGCCGTGCGGTGTCCAGCAAACCCGGGTGGTCTGTGTTGAAGTGCAGCCCCCGGCTCTCGTTGCGGCCTTGGGCCGAGCGAACCACCAGCTGACCCACCGTCACCAAGCTGCGCCACGCCAGCGCCTCGGCCGACAGGCGTGCCGGTGGCCAGTGGTCCTGCAGGCCTTTCGCCCACGTTTGGAGGCGCTGGGCGGCCAGTGCCAAACCCCGGTCGGTGCGCACGATGCCCACGTGGTCCCACATGGTCAGCCGCAAGGCCTCCAGGTCGACAGCCAGGGCGCCTGGGGTCTTGCTGCGCTGCAATGCTGGGGTGTCGACCGGGGGTACGGGCTCCCAGCGGTCTTGCGCCACCATGTCCCGCACCGCCGCCTGGGCGAATACCACGCACTCCAGCAGCGAATTGCTGGCCAAACGGTTGGCCCCGTGCAGGCCGGTGCAGCTGGTTTCGCCCACACAGTACAGGCCGGGCAGGTCGGTGCGGGCGTTCAGGTCGGTCACCACCCCGCCGCAGGTGTAGTGGGCCGCTGGCACCACCGGTATGGGGTCGCGGGTGATGTCGATGCCCAGCGACCGGCAGCGCTCCAGCACGTTCGGGAAATGGTGGTGCAAAAACGCCGCGGGTTGGTGGCTGATGTCCAGGTGCACACAGGGCAGGCCATCGCGCTTGATCTCGGTGTCGATGGCGCGGGCCACCACGTCGCGCGGGGCCAGTTCGCCCCGGGGGTCGTGGTCGGGCATGAAGCGCTGGCCTGTCAGCGGGTGTTTCAACAAGCCACCCTCACCACGGACCGCTTCAGTGATCAGGAAGTTGCCACCCTCGGGGTGGTGCAAGCTGGTGGGGTGGAACTGGATGAACTCCAGGTTGGACACCCGGCAGCCCGCTCGCCAAGCAGCGGCGATGCCATCACCCGTGGCCGTGGTGGGGTTGGTGGTGTATGGATACAGTTGCCCCGCGCCGCCAGTGCACAACACGGTGTGGCTGGCCAGCCAGGTGTCGACCTGCCCGGTGCTGGCGTCCCACACCTGGGCGCCTACACAACGCCGCTCGGTACCGGTCATCAACAGGTCGACCAGGTGGTGTGATTCCAGCACCCGAACGTTGGGGGCTTGTTGCACACGGGCCACCAAGGCCGCTTGGATGGCCGCGCCAGTGGCGTCTGCCGCGTGCACCACGCGGCGGTGGCTGTGGCCTCCTTCGCGGGTCAGGTGCAGGGCCTCGTTGTCGGTGGTGAACGGGGTGCCCATGGCCTGCAACCAGGCGATGGCTTCTGGGGCCTTCTCGACGGTTTGGCGGGTGGCGGCCAGGTCGCTCAGGTGGGCACCAGCCACCAGGGTGTCTTGCACGTGGTTGTCGAAGCTGTCTGTGGGGTCGAGCACCGCAGCCACGCCACCTTGGGCCCAGGCGCTGGCGCTGTCGGTCAGCGCTTGTTTGGTGACCACGGTCACCTGCACGTGAGGGGGCAACATCAGGG
>JBEBBB010000156.1:0-4986 GCA_041158605.1 Pseudomonadota bacterium | reverse complement strand
CAAGGCCGCCAAGGCATCAGCGGTGTCGCGGTCGGTGCGGGTGATGTTGCGGTACACAACGCCAAGTTCGTACATGATCGTTTCCTTGAAAAATCAGAGGCCTTTGGCCTTGAGGGCGGTGTCCAGGCGCGAAAAGACGCGGCGCGCGTTGCCTTCAAACACCTTGAAGCGCTGCTCTTCGCTCAGGTTGGGGGTGGCCGCCACATAACGTTTGGTGTCGTCGTAGTAGTTGCCCGTTTCGGGGTCGATACCGCGCACCGCACCGATCATTTCGCTCGCGAACAAGATGTTGTCCACCGGAATGACCTTGGTCAGCAGGTCTATGCCCGGCTGGTGGTACACGCAGGTGTCGAAGAACACGTTGCCCAGCAGGTGGTCTTGCAACAGGGGCTTTTTCATCTCTTGCGCCAAGCCACGGAAGCGGCCCCAGTGGTAGGGCACCGCGCCACCGCCGTGTGGGATCAGGAACTTCAAGGTGGGGAAATCTTTGAACAGGTCACCCTGGATCAGCTGCATGAAGGCGGTGGTGTCGGCGTTCAGGTAGTGGGCGCCGGTGGTGTGGAAACAGGCGTTGCAGCTGGTGGACACGTGAACCATCGCGGGGATGTCGTACTCCACCATTTTTTCGTATATGGGGTACCAGTGGCGGTCGGTCAGCGGTGGGCTGGTCCAGTGGCCGCCAGAGGGGTCCGGGTTCAGGTTGATGCCCACAAACCCGTATTCCTTGACGCACTTTTCCAGCTCGGGAATGCAGGTTTTGGGGTCGACACCGGGGGACTGGGGCAGCATGGCTGCACCGATGAAGTTGTCCGGGAACAACTCGCTGACGCGGAAGCACAACTCGTTGCAGAGCGCGGCCCAGGTGGCCGAGGTGTTGAAGTCCCCTATGTGGTGGGCCATGAAGCTGGCACGCGGCGAGAAGATGGTCAGGTCGGAACCACGTTCCTTCATCAGCTTGAGCTGGTTGGTCTCGATGGACTCGCGCAACTCGTCATCGCTGATCTTCAGGCTTTTGGGGTCGGGCGTTTGGCTGGGGTCTTTGAGCGACAGGATTTGTTGGTCGCGCCAGGCACCCAGGGCGGCGGGTGCCGTGGTGTAGTGGCCGTGCACGTCAATGATCAGGGGTTTGCGCATGGGAAGGCTCCAAAGTTTGCGCCCGATTGTGGCCCCCTGCCCCCCCACTGACAAGCCCAACACCCACACTAGCAGATATCACAAACCAGCATAACCCGCGGCAGGCTATTTAGAATAGCGCATGGACTTGAAACAACTGGCCTATTTTGTACGGGTGGCAGAGCTGGGCAGCTTCACCCGGGCGGCCCACGCCCTGGACGTGGCGCAACCGGCCCTGAGTCGGCAGGTCCGTTTGCTGGAGGTGGAGCTGCGGCAAAACCTGCTGGTGCGCAACGGCCGCGGGGCCACCCCCACCGAGGCGGGCAAGCTGCTGCTGGACCATGGCCGTGGCATCTTGCACCAGGTCGACCGGGCCCTTGAGGAACTGGGTCGGGTCCGTGGGGCCTTGGCCGGTCGGGTGGCCATCGGGCTGCCGCCCAGTTTGGCCCGGGTGTTGACCGTTCCACTGACAAGGGCCTTTCGCACCGACCTGCCTGAAGCCAGCCTGTCTATCAGCGAAGGGCTCTCTGCGGCCTTGCAAGAGGGCTTGGTCAACGGACGCCTGGACCTGGCGGTTCTGTACAACCCGACCCCACAAAACGGCATCGATATCGTTCCGCTGGGTGAAGAAGAGCTGGTGCTGGTCCAGGCCCGGGTGCCCGGCTTGGCAGAAGACCCCCCTCCTCCACCCGTGGCACTGGCCCAAGTGGCGCGGTACCCACTGGTGATCCCCACCCGGCCCAACGCCATCCGCATGCACGTGGAAACCGCCATGGCCGAACAAGGCCTGCGGCCCGATATCGCCCTGGAAATCGATGGGGTGTCGGCCATTTTGGACCTGGTGGCCGAAGGCATGGGCAGCGCGATCCTGTCGCGCAACGCGGTCAGCAGCTCCATCAGGCCCTCTGCCTACAGCGTCCGGGCCGTGTGTGACCCGCCCTTGCGGACCCGGCTGGCTGTGGCCAGCAGCTCACAAAGACCCACCACCTTGACGCAGCAAGCCACCTTGGAGCTGATACAACAGCTGTGCCAAGGATTCCTCAGCCCAGCCAACCCGTAACCCCAGCCCGTAACGTCAGCCCGCAACCATGGGCAGCAACCACAACAGGCCGCTGAGCGTCACAAAAGACGCGACCGTCGACACCAGCAAAGACGCAGAGCTCAAACCCGACAAACCATACCGCTGCGACAACACCGTGTAAATACCCATGGTGGGCAGAGCGGTGGTGAGCAACAAGGCCGCGCGCAAAGCAGGCTCGTCCACGGGCACCAACCAGGTGGCCACGGCCAGGGTGACCAGTGGGTGCAACACCAGTTTCCCCAGGGCGATTTGACCCACGGCCACCCGCTCTGCCGGGTCGGGCCTCAGGCCCACCAAACTGCCACCGATCACCAACAGCGACAAGACCCCACTGGCCTGGGCAAACAGGGTGACGGTGCGACCCAAGGGCGCGGGCAAATGCCATCCCATGCCAGCAAACAACACACCCGCCGCGATGCCGATGATCATGGGGTTGCGCACCAAACCTTGCACCGTTTGAACCACCCGTTGCCACACCGACAGGTGCTCATCGGCATCAAGGTCTGCCAAAGCCATCAACAAAGGGATGATGAGCAGGTTTTCCACCACCATGTTGAGCGCCAAACTGACACCAGCAGTTGATGCCCCCAGCGTGAGCAACATGATGGGGTATCCCACAAACCCGCTGTTGGGGCAACACATGCCCATGGCCCAGATGCTGCTGTAGCGCAAAGACCGCCCCTGCACCCGGCGCGACCACCACACCGCCCCTGCCAGCACCAACAAGCCGCCCAGGGTGTAGGCCAGCAGGTAGTCCAGGTGCAAGATGTCGGCCAAGCTGCGCTGGGCCAAGGCGTTGAACAACAGGGCGGGCAAAGCCATCTGCACCACAAACTTGCCCAGGACCCGCAAATCAGGTGGCGCAAAAACGCCCTGGCGGGTGACCAGGTATCCGATCAGGATGACAAGGTAAATGGGGCCGGTGATGGCCAGTATGTCCAGCATCGGCCCGCGCCCTTACTGGCGGGGGATGTTGGCTTTTTGTATCACCTCGGTCCAACGTTTGATGTCGCCAGTCAGGGTTTCTTTCAAACGCTCAGGGGTGCTGCCACGGGCTTCCACACTGACGTTCAACAGCTTGGTTTTCACCTCGGGGTTGGCCAACACCGCGGCAATGTCTTTGTTGAGTTTTTGGATCACAGCCGCCGGGGTTTTGGCCGGGGCGGCCAAGGCGTTCCACGACGAAATCACCAACCCAGGCACCCCACTTTCGCGGGCGGTGGGCACATTGGGCAAGATCACGGACCGCTGGTCATCGGTCACTGCCAAGGCGCGCAAGGCGTTGGCTTTGATTTGGGTCAGCACCGGGCCCAGAATTTCAACGCCCACATCCACCTGGTTGCCCCGCAACGCGTTGATCAGCGCAGGGGTGCCGTTGAAGGGAACCACTTGGCCTTGTATACCGGCCGTCGACTTGAACAACTCGGCGGCCAGGTTTTGCGTGCTGCCCACGTTGATGCTGCCGATGTTCAGTTTGCCCGGGTTGGCTTTGGCATGTGCCAACAGCTCACCAAAGGTTTTGAAAGGGGAACCTTCAGGTACCACCACCACAATGTCAAAGTAGCCCAGAGTGGACACAGGCGCCAAATCGCGCACGGTGTCAAACGGCAGGTTCTGGAACAAGGCCTGGGTCACGGCCGTGCCGTTGGACATCAAAAACAGGGTGTAGCCATCGGGATCGGCCTTCACCACACTGTCGGCTGCCACCACACCACCAGCACCAGGCTTGTTTTCGATGACCACCGGTTTGCCCCACAAGGTGGACAGCTGCGCACCCACCGCGCGGGCCGTCAGGTCGCCAGCCCCACCTGGCCCAAACGGCACCACGATCTTCACGGCTTTACTGGGGTAATCCTGCGCTTGCGCACTGGCAAACCCGGTCAGGCCAGCCAGCGCCAAACCGGCAGCCAACCACAGGCGGGAACGTTGAACGGTGTGCATACGGGACATGGCGTGCTCCTGGGTGTGATCAAAAAGACAAACCCGGACTGTACGCAGCCCGGGTTGGCCTTACAAGGGGTGTGGTCGGCTAGCAGCTATAACAAACCGCGATAACCGCACCTATCGTTATGAGAGAAAACGTTTATGTACCCACAAACTGAACCAACCACAATGAAATGGATGGGAACAACAGCAGCAAAGTGGTGCGGATCACGTCACTGGCCAAAAAGGGCATGACGCCCTGGTAACTTTCCTTGATGGGCACGTCTTTGGCCATGCCATTGACCACATAAACGTTCAACCCCACCGGGGGCGCCAGCAAACCAAACCCGACCGTCATCAGCACCATGATGCCAAACCAAATGGCGGTGGACTCTGGTGACATGCCAAAGTCCATGGACATGATCATGGGAAAAAAGATCGGGATGGTGAGCAAAATCATGGACAACTCGTCCATCACGGCACCCAACACCACGTAAAACAACAGGATAGCGGTGACCACCATCACCGGCGCCAAACCCCAGCCTTTGACCACATCAGCCAACATGGCGGGCACCTGGGTCAGGGCCAAGGAGGCGTTCATCAGATCGGCCCCGATAAAAATCAGGAAGATCATGGCGCTGGCCTCGGCGGTGGCGTAAAAACAGTGTTTGACCTTGGCCCAGGTCAGCTCCCGTTTGAACAACGCGGCCACAAACGTACAAGCCGCGCCCACACCCGCCCCTTCGGTGGGGGTGAACAAACCACCATAAATGCCCCCAAACACGATCAAAAAGACCGCAGCGATGGGCGCCACACCGGCCACCAATTGTGGCGACAAACGGGGCTGGTCTTCATCGTCATGTTCGGGT
>JBEBBB010000155.1:0-3360 GCA_041158605.1 Pseudomonadota bacterium | reverse complement strand
ACCACCTTGATCTCGACCACGGCCTTTTTGTCGGCCTGGATCAGCGTGCGGCGCTCGTCACCAAAGGTTTTGGCATCGGCCTCGATCTCGCGCACCACCACGCGGCGCAGGCTGTTGGGGTTGGCCAGCACGTCTTCCAGCTTGCCCTGCTCCTCGCGCAGGGCCGACAGCTCCTGCTCGATCTTGATAGCCTCCAGCCGCGCCAGCTGGCGCAAGCGGATCTCGAGGATGTCTTCGGCCTGCCGGTCGCTCAGGTTGAACCGGGCGATCAGCGCGGCCTTGGGTTCGTCGCTGGCCCGGATGATGGCGATCACCTCGTCGATGTTGAGCAACACCGTCTGCCGGCCTTCCAGGATGTGGATACGGTCCAGCACCTTTTGCAAGCGGTGCTGCGAACGCCGGGTCACGGTGGTCTGGCGGAAGGCCACCCACTCTTCCAGCATCTGGCGCAGGCTTTTGGGCACCGGCTTGCCGTCCAGGCCCACCATGGTCAGGTTGATCGAGGCCGAGGTCTCCAGGCTGGTGTGGGCCAGCAACTGCGCCACCAGCTCGGCCTGCTCGATGCGGCTGCTTTTGGGCTCAAAGACCAAGCGCACCGCGGCGTCTTTGCTGGACTCGTCGCGCACCCCGTCCAACACGGCCAACACGCTGGCCTTGAGCTGGGTCTGGTCTTGCGTCAGGGCCTTTTTGCCGGCCTTGACCTTGGGGTTGGTCAGCTCTTCAATCTCTTCCAGCACCTTCTGGGCGCTCACGCCTGGGGGCAGCTCGGTCACCACCAGTTGCCATTGGCCCCGGGCCAGGTCTTCGATTTTCCAACGGGCCCGCACCTTCAGGCTGCCACGCCCCGTGCGGTAGGCCTCGGCGATGTCGGTCGGGGTGCTGATGATCTGCCCCCCACCGGGGTAGTCGGGGCCGGGCACCAGGGCCAGCAACTCGGCATCGGTCAGCTTGGGGTTCTTCAGCAGGGCCACGCAGGCGTCGGCCACCTCGCGCAGGTTGTGGCTGGGGATTTCGGTGGCCATGCCCACCGCGATGCCACTGGCGCCGTTCAACAGCACAAACGGCAGGCGCGCGGGCAGCTGGCGCGGCTCTTCGGTGGAGCCGTCGTAGTTGGGCACAAAGTCCACCGTGCCCTGGTCGATCTCGTCCAGCAACAGCGTGGAGATTTTGGTCAGGCGGGCCTCGGTGTACCGCATGGCCGCGGCGCCGTCGCCATCGCGGCTGCCAAAGTTGCCCTGCCCGTCGATCAGGGGGTAGCGCAGCGCAAAGTCTTGGGCCATGCGCACCAGGGCGTCGTACGCCGCCGTGTCGCCATGGGGGTGGTAGCGGCCCAGCACATCGCCCACCACACGGGCGCTTTTGACCGGCTTGGCCGGGGTGTTGTTGTTGGGGCCGCTGTAACCCAGGCCCATGCGCTGCATGGCGTACAAAATGCGGCGCTGCACCGGCTTCTGGCCGTCGCACACATCGGGCAAGGCCCGGCCTTTCACCACGCTCAGGGCGTATTCCAGGTAGGCCCGCTGGGCGTAGGCGGCCAGGCTGTCGGGGTCCAGCGTGTTGGGGGTCTGGGTGTCGGGCGGTAACAAATCGGTCATGTTCTTCGTTCACAGGGGCCAGTGGGTGTGCCCCTGGCCGGTCGGCGTTTGGACCACATTGTCCACGAGTGGCGGTGGATGGCTGTTGGTAGGCAAGCACCAACCTAGCGCCACAACAGCGACACGGGCGCCGCGTGCAAGCGCTCACCGAACGGTGTGATGCGGTCGTGGTCGTGCAGCACCAGCCCTTGCACGAACTTGTCGCCCACGGCCTCCTGCAACTGGCGCAGCCCCTGCAAGTCGGCGCTGCGCACGGTGGAAGAAGCCTTGACCTCAATGCCAACCACCCGGCCTAAGCGGTCCTCAATCACCAAGTCAACCTCGTGTTGGCTATGCGTGCGAAAGTGCGACACACGCAGGCGCTTGTCTGACCAAGTGATGAGTTTGAGCACCTCCGACACCACAAAGTTTTCAAGCAAAGGCCCGTAGTCCAAACGGTTCATTTGCAGTTGTTTTTCAGTGGTGTTGCGCATGGCGGCCAGCAAGCCCGTGTCCAAAAAATGCAATTTGGGTGACTTCATCAGGCGCTTCAAAGCATTGTGCGACCAGGGGGGCACCTGGCGAATCAAAAAGAGGCGCTCCAAAATACCCACGTATTTCTGCGCAGTCGGCCCGCTCAGCCCCAGCGCCGCACCATAGCTGCTGTGGTTGACCAATTGACCCGCATGGGCGGCCAGCACATCAAGCAAGCGGGGCATGCGTTCTAGTTGGTCAACATGGGCAATGTCTCGCACATCGCGATCCAAAATCAACGCCACATAGTCATGAAGCCAGGCTTGGCTTCGGGTGGTGGTGGCGCGGCGCAGCGCCTCTGGATAACCGCCGCGCAGCACCAGCTGCATCAACCCGTCGCCCACCACGGGGGTGCCTGCGCTTGGCAAACCCTGGCCATCAAAAAGCCGATCCAGCAGATCACCAGCGGCCCCAGTCATCTCTGCCTGGGCAAACGGCAGCAGGGTGATGACTTCGAGCCTCCCCGCCAGTGAATCAGCCACTGCGGGCATGGCCATCAGGTTGGTGGAACCTGTGAGCAAAAAACGCCCTGGCGTGGGGTCTTTGTCCACACTTTCTTTGATGGCCAGCAACAGCTCTGGCGCCCGCTGCACCTCGTCAATCACCGCGCACTTCAACCCACGAACAAAACCCGTTGGGTCGGCCCGCGCAGCAGAGAGCGTAGCGGCATCGTCCAAGGTCAGGTAGGGGCGGTCTGGACCTGCGTGCTGCCGAGCCAAGGTGGTTTTGCCGGCTTGGCGCGGCCCCACGATGAGAACAACACGCGTGTCCAGCATGGCGGTATCCACCTTCACCCGCACGTGGCGGGGAATGGGACCCCCCTTGTCAGTCAGGGATACAACGGCCATTTGTGTGGTGAAAAATTTTGGATAATTTAAACACAAACTGTGTGAAATCTAAAATCAAATGGCGTGAAATCTAAATCGTTTAACCAAAAAACAGAAGAAATTTGGCCAAAAAAACACAAAACCATACAGCTTTAAATGCCCCATCCTTCCACGCTCAGCGTGGGGCCAAACACCAGGGTTGGCGACCAAATAGGCCTTGGCCTAGTTAAGGCTGCGGTAGACAACCTCGCTGGTGGTGGTCTCGGTTAAACAAGCAACACCCCCTGCCCTTCGTTGGCCTTGAGATCGTTGAGCAAGGCTTGTTCGGCCGGGCCCATGTCCTCTGGGTTGACGTGGTGCCAATGGCGCTCGTAAAGCGCCAAGGCCTGCTCGCGCGTGACCTGGGCGGTGGGCTCTCCCATGTG
>JBEBBB010000154.1:0-3551 GCA_041158605.1 Pseudomonadota bacterium | reverse complement strand
CGACCTGCCCAAGGTGGTGCGTTGGGTGTCTTTGCGGCAAGAACCATTGGTGGTGTTGTGCACGCCCAGAGACGCCCGTACCGATCCGCTGTCGCTGTTGCAAACCCGTTCGCTCGTCCGTTACGACCGGCGCTTGGCCGGTGGCAAATTGGCCGACCGGTTTTTGGCGGCGCACGGGTTGGCGCCACACACCTGTCTGGAGCTCAACTCGGTGATGGCCGTGGCCTTGATGGTGGAGCGTGGCTTAGGTGTGGGGTTGGTACCAGACATCGGTGATGCCCTGGTCCAGGGTCGGCAGTTGCGAAAATTGCCTTTGCCCTTGGGGGGCCGTCATGTCAAAGGCCCCTCCACGCCGGCACCCCGCGAGCTGGGCGTGTTGTGGGTGCACACGTCACCACGGGTGCGGTGGGTGTCTGGGCTGGTGGCCCAAGCACAATCGGTGTGTGCATCCAGCTAAACGATGGGGCGTGTGCTCAATCTGCCGTATGGCTTTTGAGAAACGCTGCAAGCAGCCCCGTGGCTGGCGGCACATCTTGGGGCAACAGCATTCCCAAAGGTTCATAGGGCAACACCTCTTCCAGCGGCAACCGCACCAGTTGACCGGCCGCCTCGAGCTGCCTGAAAACGCTGGCGGGCACCAAAGTCACCAGCGCTTGGTTTTGCAGCATGGCCCAGGTCATGGACGACACCCGGGTGATCACCTGGCACTGGTTGATCGGCTGGTTGAACCGGCTCACCAACGCATCCAGCTTGTGCCTCGCGGCCGAGTCGACCGGGGATATCAGCCAGGTGGCGGTGGCCAGGTCACGCCAGCGCACCCGGCGTCTGCGGGCCAGGGGGTGCTGCGGTCCACACATCACCACAAAGGTGTCTTCCACCAGCGGCGTGAATGTCCAGCCCTCGGGCACCACCGCTGTTTGCCGGCACAGGCCGATGTTGAGTTCGTTGCGGTGGATGCCCAAAAACTGGTCGTGCAACTCGGCCTCACGGACATGGACTTGTATGGACGGGTGCTTTGCATTAAAGGCGGGCAGTGCGGTTGACAGCAAACCGTTGATGGCTGCGGTTGAAGCCCAGACCCGGACCAGGCCATGCCCGGTGGTTGCCCGCTCCACCACAGCCTCCGCCGCACCGCTCAAGCCCGATATCGACAGCCTGGCCAAGGGCAACAGATCCAGACACGCGGCGGTGGGCTGGACACCACGGGCGTGCCGCAAGAACAGGCGAACACCCAACAAATCCTCGAGGTCGCTGAGGAGTTGGGACACGCCAGGTTGGGTCAGCCCGATCGCGTTGGCGGCGCGCCGAATGCTGCCCAGCTCAGCCACCGCCACCAAGGCTTGAAGGTGGCGAAACCGGGCCCTGGCCAGCAAGCGGTTGAGCAGAACAGAAGCAGGGGTAGGCATATAACAAACGATTATGGCGGAACCCGTTATTTAATTTCTCATGATCAGAGATGGGGTTGAGAATGCGCAACAGCCCCGACCGAATACCTCGAGACCAGGGGATTTGACACCCAGGAGACACTGTGAACATCAAGAACCGCCGGCATTGGATACAGGGTTTGGCTGCGACCGCCGCAGCGTGTGCTTGGCCTGTATGGGCACAGGTTGCGGGGGCCTATCCCTCGCGGCCGGTGAAGATCGTGGTGGGCAGCGCACCTGGTGGCCCCACCGACTTTTTGGCCCGCTTGGCGGCGGACCACCTGGGCCGTGCCATGGGCCAGGCGTTTCCGGTGGACAACAAACCTGGCGCCAGCGGCATGCCCGCGGCAGACGCGGTGGCCAAATCGGTACCCGATGGCCACACGTTGCTGGTGTCTGGGGCCACATCCATCTCGGTGGCGCCCCACCTGTTCCCCAAAATCACCTACGACCCGATGAAAGCGTTTATGCCTGTGGGTTTGTTGGGAGCCGGTGCGTACGTGCTGGCGGTGCACCCCTCGTTGAATGTCAAAACCCTCAGAGAGCTGGTGCAGTTGGCCAAGGCGAAGCCGGGGGCGTTGGCCTACGGGTCTGGCAGCATCGGGTCGGGCAGCCATTTGTGCACCGAGTTGTTCAGCAAGTTGGCCCAGGTCAAGATGGTCCACGTGCCCTACAAGGGCGATGGCCAAGCCTTTACCGATTTGGTGTCAGGGCAGATCCAGTTGCTGTTCGCCGCCCCCAACGTGACGGCTGCTGCGGCCCGTGAAGGCCGCGTGCGTGCCTTGGCCGTGACCAGCACGGAGCGGCTGGCCGCTTTGCCCGATGTGCCCACTGTGAAAGAGGTGTTGGGTGATTTTGAATACCTGGGATGGGTGGGCTTGTTTGCACCGGCGGGCACCGCTACCACTGTGCTTGACGCCTTGGCCGCAGAGTGGCAACGGGGGCGAACGTCGCCCTCCGTGCGGGAAAAGCTGGAGGGCCTAGGGATGATGGCCCCAGACCGCTTGGCCGACAGGGCTGTACTTGATGCATTTGTGCGCCAAGACCACGCCCGAATGGGGGCCTTGATCCGAGAGCTGGGCATTACCAACCATGGGTGAGTGCATGGCTGTGCCATTTGAGGCCCTTCAACCGCAGCCCTACCGGCTACCCAACGGGGTGGTGTTGCACGCCGTTCGCGGCGGGCAGGGCGCACCCCTGGTGTTCATCCACGGCGCCATGGGCGACTGGCGGGCTTGGGCGCCACAATGGGCGGTGTTCACCGACCGGTTTGACTGCGTCAGTTACAGCCGGCGCTACAGCCACCCGAACCCCAACACCATGCCATCCCCGCACCACAGCGCGTTGGACGAGGCCTCAGATTTGCTGGCCTTGCTGGATGTGTTGGGTTGGGAGAAGGTGGTGTTGGTAGGCAGCTCATACGGTGGTTTCACCGCTTTGTGTGTGGCTTTGGCCCAGCCGGATCGGGTTCAGGCGTTGGTGTGTGTAGAGCCGCCGCTGATGAAGTACGCCAGCCTGACCCCCGAGGGGGAAGCGGTTGCCCAGGCATTCAGAACAGCGGTGATCGAACCCGCCAATGCCGCGTTTCGGAGGGGAGATGATGCGTTGGCCTGTCGATTGATGACCCAGGGCATTGCCGGAGCGGGCTCCCAGGCCACCCAAGGCCCTGCCTTGCAGCGGCGCATGCAAAACCTGTTGGCGATGAAGATGCTGGCGCTGTCGACAGACGAGTTCCCCTGGATCGAACCCGACCGTTTGGCAGCGTTGACAGCCCCGGTGCTCTTGGTGGCTGGCCAGCAAACCCAACCGGTGCACAAGGCCATTTTCAACAACCTGTCCGCCCGCATGCCTCAGGCCCGGTCTGTTTGGGTGGATGGTGCGGGCCATTCGGTTTCCCGTGACCAGCCAGAGGTTTTTAACCGCCTGGCCTTGGACTTTTTGGCCCGTTCAGTTCAGGGGTGCCAGGTCGACACCACCTTGGGCGTGTCGTCGGAGCGGGCCCCAGCCAAGGCGTAAGACAGCTGGTTCGCGGCGTCGATCACGGTGCGCGCGTGGGCGATCAGTTGGACCTTGTCCAGCCGGGCGGCCGGGCCTGAAATGCACATCGAGCCCAAGAGCCGCCAATTG
>JBEBBB010000153.1:0-3579 GCA_041158605.1 Pseudomonadota bacterium | reverse complement strand
GAGCACCCCGGTTGTGATTGCCGACCCATGAACCTGTAACCCTGCCCCGCAACGCCGGGGTTTTTGAAGGAACGCCCATGAAACGCCGTGAACTTTTGTTGGCCGCTGGTGCCGCTGCTTTGTCTACACCTGCTTGGGTGGGTGCCCAATCCGCGAATTGGCCCGCCCGTGGGCCCATCAAGTTGGCTGTGCAGTACCCCCCTGGTGGGTTGGTGGATACGGTTGCCCGTCTCATGGCGCCCCATTTGGCCAAAGCCCTGGACCAATCCGTGGTGGTGGACAACCGCGCTGGAGCAGGGGGCTTGATCGGCACCGAATACGTGTCCCGCCAAGCCGCAGACGGGTACACCTTGCTGGTGAGCCATGCATCGGTGCACGTGTATGCCACCGCAACCCGCAAAACCATGCCCTTTGACCCCATCGCAGATTTCACCCACTTGGGGATGCTGGTTGAAGCCCCGATGATGTTGCTGGTGCGTGCCCAATCACCCTACCAAACGCTGGCCCAATACGTGGCTGCCGCCAAAACCAAACCGGTCCGTTTTGGTACCTCGGGTATAGGCTCTGCCAACCATTTGTATGGCGAGTTGCTCAAAATCGAGGCAGGTGCCACAGAGCACGACCACGTGCCATACCAGGGCAGCGCACCCGCCATGCAAGACCTGTACAGCGGGCAAATCGACAGCGTGTTTGACCCGGTCACCACCAATGTGCAACAACTCAAATCGGGTGCTGTGCGGGCCTTGGCGGTGTCGACCCCGAACCGTCTGCCGGCTTTCCCCAACATCCCCACATTTGCGGAGTTGGGCTACAACTCGCTCACTGGGTCGCAGTGGTTGGGTTTGTCGGCACCCAAGGACCTGCCCGCACCCATCGCGCAAAAGCTCACAGCTTTGATACCCGAGATTTTGGCCAAACCCGACATCGCTTCACGCCTCGACGAGCTGCAAACCCTGCCCCGCAAAACACCGGTGGTGGGCGGCGATTTTGCGCAACTCATCCGCTCACAAATTGGTACCTGGACAGCCGTGGCCAAGCGTGCCAAGGTTGAAGTGATCGCCTGACCACAAGCGCCTACCGTGTTTAAGATGCGCCCATGACCGAAGTTGATTTTCAGCAGATCACCAGCTACCAGCGCTATAAGTTGATGGCCAGTTTGATCGTTCCCCGGCCTATTGCTTTGGTCACCTCTATGGGCACCAACGGGGTGGCCAACGCCGCCCCGTTTTCCATGTTCAACATGGTGGGCGAAGACCCGCCCATCCTGATGCTCAGCATCAACCGCCTCACCGATGGGCGGCTCAAAGACACGGCGGCCAACATCTTGCACAGCCGCGAATTTGTGGTTCACATGACCGATGAGGCCATGGCCGACAAAATGCACGCTTGTGGTGAATCGTTTCCGGCGCATGTGAGCGAACTGGCGCAAGTTGGGCTGACCCCCGTGCCATCACACACCGTCGCCGCGCCTCGCATACTGGAGGCCCCGGTGGCGTTTGAATGCGTTCTGCACGAAACCCTTGAGACCGACAGCCGCTACGTGTTTATCGGCCGTATCCAGTGGTTGGCAGCACGTGACGGTCTCATTGATACCCAAGCATGGCGTGTCAACCTGCGTGAGTACCACCCGGTTGGGCGTTTTGGTGCCAGCTTTTACACCCGCACCAACGAGCGTTTTTCCATCGCGGACCCGTCGCAGAGCGCGCCCTCGAACACCACAGCCATAGACCAGATGTAACCGTGTCATTTGGAGTGGGGTGGTGGCAGAGGCAGCGGATGTTCCCATTTGGGAACAGGATTTAAAGGGCCCACCTTTAGACTGCGGGTACCGACCCCGTACCACGCTGCCATGCACCAACCCAGTGACCAACCCCGTCCCTCGCTGTACTTTCCCTACCACGTGTACGACCCGTGGGTACCACCCCATGCCGGTTGTACAGATGCCGCCCCCGTGGTGGTGGTGGGTGCCGGGCCGGTTGGCCTGACCACTGCGCTGGAGGTGGCCCGCCACGGGGTGCGTTGTGTGGTGCTGGAGGCCGAGCGCCAGGTGTCCGAGGGCAGCCGAGCCATTGTGTTCACGCGCCGCAGCTTGGAGATCTTGCAGCAGGTGGGTGTGGCCTCGCCGGTGGTGGCCGGGGGCTTGCCTTGGTGGTTCGGCAACTCGTTTTACCGGGGGCAGCGGGTGTACCGCATGGAGGCGCCACAAGACCCAGACGACCGCTTCCCGCCCATGACCAACCTGCAGCAACAGTTTCTGGAGCAACACCTGGTGGACGCTTGTGAGACGCACCCTTTGGTGGAGCTTCGCTGGGGCAACCGTGTCACCGGTGTGCAAGCGCAGGGCCCACAGGCCGTGTTGTCGGTGGACACGCCGGCGGGCCCCTACACCTGCCGCGCGGACTGGGCGGTGGCCACCGACGGCGCCCGGTCCGGTGTGCGCAGCCAGTTGGGTTTGAAGCTGGAGGGCGCGTCTTACGAGGGCCGGTTTGTGATCGCCGACATCCGCGTGGACCTGCCCCTGCCCACCGAGCGCTTGGCGTTTTTCGACCCACCCTGGAACCCGGGCAACACGGTGCTGATGCACCGCGAACCCCACGGCATCTGGCGGGTGGACTACCAGCTGCCACCCGGTGAAACCCCGGAACAAGCCTTGGCCCCTGATGCGCTAAAAAGCCGTATCGGCGCCCAACTGGCCATGATCGGCCATGCGGGTGTGCCCTGGGCGTTGGACTGGTGTTCGGTCTACAGCGCCCGCGCCTTGACCTTGCCCAGCTACCGGCACGGGCGCGTGTTGTTCGCGGGCGATGCGGCCCACCTGTTGCCGATTTTTGGGGTGCGCGGTGCGAACACCGGTTTCCAAGACGCACAGGCCTTGGGTTGGCGGTTGGGCCACGTGGTGCGGGGGTGGGCCCCCGAGGCGCTGCTCGACAGTTACAGCCAGGAGCGGGTGGGTGCGGCCCGCGAAATCATCGACGAAGCGGGCAAAAGCACGCGGTTCATGACCCCCCCGACCCGGGGCTACCGGCTGCTGCGCGACGCGGTGTTGTCGCTGTCGCTCACGCAACCCTTTGTGGGCCCGCTCTACCACTGGCGCACCTCGCGCCCTCACGCCTACACGCACTCGGCGTTGAACGCCAGTGACGACGACAACCAGTCTTTTGCGGCAGGCCCTGGGCACGGGGAGCCCCCACAAAACCTGTGTTTGCAGCCAGGCGACCACCTGTTGGACCACCTGGGCGGTGGTTTTGACCTGCTGTGGTTCACCGGCGGCGCCCATGGGCCCCATGCCGTGCCCACCGCTGTACCTGCTGATGTGGCGGCCGAGGTGGGCCGCTGGCGCGCCCAGGGGCTGGTTGTGCGGGTGGTGGCGGTGGTGCCCTGCGCACCACCCGTCGCCGCGGTGGCCGGGGCCGACGCCACCTTGGCGGACCCCACAGGCCGGGGCCACCAGCGCTACGGTGTGCCCGCCGCTGGGGCGGCCTACTTGCTGCGGCCGGACCAACACATCGCCGCCCGGTGGCTGGCCCTGACCGGCCCGCGCCTGGGCCGGGCGCTGGCACAGGCCCTGGCCCAAACCCC
>JBEBBB010000152.1:0-4256 GCA_041158605.1 Pseudomonadota bacterium | reverse complement strand
CATGTCCATGGCGGTGCCCACCACGATCACCAGCACCATGATGGCGGCCATCAGCAGCTTGGGGCTGTCCAGCAGGGGCTCCAGCAGGCTCACCAGCTGGTCGGGCAACTGCGCCACGGTGATCAGCCAGGCCGACACTATGGCCGCCGCCACCAGGAACATGATGACCGCCGTGGTCTTGGCCGCCGCCAGGAACAGGCCGAACAGCTGGTTCACCTTCAGTTCCCCGTACACCAAGACCGACACCAACAGGGCATACACGGCAGCCACCACCGCAGCTTCGGTGGGTGTGAACACGCCAAACTTCAACCCTACCACCACGATCACAGGCAAACCCAGGGCGTAGACCGCTTCGCGCAGTGCTTGGAAGATATCGCCCATGCTTTTACGGGGCTGGGGTTGTACGTGTTCTTTGCGCACCACCCACCACCATGTCAAACACAGCGCCACACCCAGCATCACGCCAGGGGCGATACCTGCCAAGAACAGTTTCGAAATGGACACGTTGGCGGCAACGCCGAAAATCACAAAACCAATGGACGGCGGGATGATAGGGGCGATGATGGAAGCCGATGCCAGCAAGCCGGCCGAACGGGCTTTGTCATGGCCGGCATGTGCCATCATGGGCAGCAGCAGCGCTGCCAGAGCGGCTGCGTCGGCCACAGCCGAACCCGACAAGGCGGCCATGATGACCGCAGCCATGATGGCGACGTAACCCAGGCCACCAGGGATGTGGCCGACCAAGGTCATGGCGAATTGCACGATGCGTTTGGACAGGCCGCCAGCGTTCATGATTTCGCCGGCCAGCATAAAAAACGGCACTGCCAACAAGGGAAAACTGTTCGAGCCTTCGATCAGGTTCTGGGCCAGAATCTGGGCATCAAACATCCCCAGGTGCCACATGAGGGCTGTTCCGCTGAGCAGCAAGGCAAATGAAATGGGTATGCCCACCGCCATGGCAGCGATCAGGGCACCCAGAAAAATGGCTATCGTCATGGGGTGTCTCCGGGTTCAGCTGTTGTGTTGGCCGTGGGGCATGTCGTCGGACTCGCGAACACCAATGAGTTCGGCGTCGGTCATCTGTCCGCTCAGCAAGCGCCAGCTTTGCAGCAGAAGGATGGGAGCGGCCAGCACCGCAAACACCACACCACTGGCGTAGAAATACCCCATCGAAGCTTCCATCACCGCACTGGTGGAGTCCCAGTTGATGACGGTTTGTGCCCAAGACCCTTGGAACACCAGCCAGCAGCAGTACAGCATGGCCACTTGGGTCACGCCCAGGCATACTTTTTGGCCCCACCGAGGGAGCCGGGCAATCAGTGAATCGGTGCCCAAGTGACCCCGCTCGTTGAGCGCAACCACAGCGCCCAAAAACGTCATCCACACAAACAGCCATCTGGAAAGCTCTTCGGACAAGGTGATGCCCGAGTTGAAGCCGTAACGCATCACCACGTTGCCAAAAACCATGACCACCATGAGAGCCAGGAAAACCACCATGAGCGCACCCAGCAAGCGGGTGTAGGTGTTGATGAAGCGTTGGACCAAGGGGTGTCTCCAGTGTCTTGGGATGTCGTAATGTACTAACTGGTTAGTTTTTTTGAGATTGGTATTTACCCTAATGTGTCAACCCAAGTGAGGGGTGGTCACGCGCGCATGAATCGAACCACCATCTCAACGACGGCAGCGCGGCGCAGGGTGGCAGTGGTGGGGGCCGCAAAGTCCCGTTTGAAAATCAGGCCAAACGTGTGGCGATTGGAAACGTTAAAAAAGCTCAAGGCCGAGATCGATGCGTGGATGTCGATCGGGTCCAGGCCAGGGCGAAAAACCCCTTGTGCCACACCCCGCGCATACAACTTTTCAATCGTGGCGATAGCGTTGAGGTTGAGTTTTTGAATCGTGGCACTTTGCGCCAAGTACTGGCCACGGTTCATGTTTTCAGACATGACCATGCGGATGTAAGGCTCGGTGCTGGCGTGGTGGTCAAAGGTGAACTCGACCAACCGGCGCAAGGCGTCTTCCGGGGGCAGGTCGTCGAGGTTCAGCTGCCCTTCGGTGTGGCGCATCCGGCTGTAGGCTTCTTCCAGAACGGCCAGGTACAGGCCTTCTTTGTTCTGAAAGTAGTAATAAATCATCCGCTTGCTGGTGTGGGTGATCGCCGCAATGTCATCGATGCGAGCGCCAGCCAGCCCTTTTTCCGCGAACTCGGCCATGGCCACTTCCAGGATGTTGGCCATGGTCCGTTCCGGGTCGTTGGTGCGAGGTCTCCGTTTTTGTACCGTTTCGTCCATTGCCGGAGTATAGGGCGGTGTCAACGGGAACCCCAAGGGGTCAAGCGACCTGTGCACCGAAGCAAGCGGGGTCCATGGTCTGCAAAGGGGTGGCCACCAGGGGCACAAAATCCATTTGGTCCAAGATGTCGTGTTGCAGGTCTATGCCAGGTGCGATTTCATACAACTCGACCCCCTGGGGCGTGAGCCTAAAACTGCCACGCTCTGTCAGGTACAACACGGTTTGGCCCCGCAACAGCCCTTGGGGGCCGCTGAAGGTGATCTGGTCCACTTGCTGGACCAGCTTGTGCACAGCCCCCTGTTGCAAGACACGCATCTGACCATCACCGGTTTGGAGCTTCACCCCTTTGGCAGCCAGGGTGCCGCAGAACACCACCTTGCGTGCGTTCTGGGCGATGTCGATGAAGCCGCCAGGGCCCACGGTCACGCCTCCCAAACGCGACACGTTCACGTTGCCTTGTTCGTCGAACTCGCCAAAACCCAAAAACGCGATGTCCAGCCCGCCACCACCATAAAAGTCAAATTGGGTGGCCGCGTCCAGCATGGCGCTGGCGTTGCGGGCGTAGCCGAACAACACGCCGTCCATCAAGGTGCCGCCGTAGGTGCCGTGTTCGATGGTTTGGTAAATGCGGTGTTGTTCGTTGCGGGCGGCGATCAATTTGGCCACCGCGTCGGGCACACCCACCCCGTAGTTGATCACTGGCCGGGCTTTGCCGGTGTTGAACAGCTCGGCGTACGCGCGGCGGGCCACAGCTTGCCGCTCGCTGAAGGCCTCTTGGCTGGCGGCCACTTCGCGGGCGTGGTCTTCGGCTTGGCTGGCGGCGCGCGCGGCTCCGGTGAGCTCACCGCTGAAGGCCGGGTCAAAGGGGATGGCGTAGCTGGTTTGTTGCTGTGGGTCGACCACGATGGCGTCCACCCAGGCGGAAGGAATGCGCACCTCACGGGCTTTGAGCGTTCCGTTGGGTACCCGCTCTTGGACCTGTACCACCACCTTGCCACCGCTGTTGCGGGCGGCCAAGGCCAGGGATTGGGCGTCGAGGTTGGCGGCCTCGTGTTCAAAACCGATGTTGCCGTCTTCGTCGGCCGTGCTGGCCCGGACGATGGCCACGTTGATGGGGAAGGGCTTGTAGCGCAGCCATTCCCGGTTGTCGATGGTCACCACCTCGGCCAGCTGGTCTTGGGCGGCAGCGTTCATTTGGCCCCCACCAAACCGGGGGTCGCACACGGTGCCCAGGCCCACGTGGGTGATGAGCCCGGGCCGCCCAGCGCCGATCTCTCGCATCAGCTGGCTGCTCACGCCGCCAGGCAGGATGTAGGCTTCAATTTTGTTGTCCAAGGCCAGCTGTTGCATGGCGGGCGACCAGACCCAGTGGCCACCGATCACCTTGCGGACCAGGCCCTCGTGCGCGAAGCAGTTCATGCCTTTGGTTTTTTTGTCGCCGATGCCCAGGGCGTGCATCACGGTGAGGTTGCGCGGCTGTTGCGTGGAGAGGTAACGCGCCTGCACCGCCTCGAACACATGGGTGGCCTCCATCAAGCCACCACCGCCGCCCATCAGGCCCACGGTGTCGCCGTCTTGGATCAGGTTCGCTGCTTCTGCAGCGGTCATGAATTTGCTCATGGTTGTCTCTTTAAAACCTATTAATTCACTTTGCTTGCACCGGGGGCTGCCTGTGGCGGCTTCCGCATACTGGGGTACCAGAAATTGTCAGCCGCCACAGGCAGCCCCCGGTGGACCTGGGCTGGCCTGCGCCAAGGACGCAGCGCTGCCTGGTTTTTTTTCGGCACACCCACTGAGTGGTGGTCGGTGCGGCGCCCGACGATTTCTGGTACCCCAGCATGAGGAGGGTGCCGTACCGGCCACCGCTCAGGCGCCGCGTCAACGCCCACCCGGTGTGGCGCAACAAAATCTCAGCGGTGCACGTCAAACAACACAGCACCTTTTTTCAACGCCGACTTGGCGATCAC
>JBEBBB010000151.1:0-3191 GCA_041158605.1 Pseudomonadota bacterium | reverse complement strand
GGCATCACCCACCTGCGCAGCCGGACCACCACCTCGCACCACCAACACCCGGTGGCCGGTCCGCAAGCCTGGGCCCACCACCCCCCATAACGCTTCAGAATCGAACTGGGCGGCGTCTTCTGGTGGGCCGTCGATGCGGTCAGCGGGCACACCCTGGGTGTGCAGCGCCCTGGCCGTGCCAGGTCCTGGGGCCCAAAAACGGGTGGTGGCCCCAAGCACGGGTTGCTCGCCCCCCCAAAAACAACGGACCGCCTGGGCGCTTACACAAAACACCGCGTCATAGGTGGCCAAACCCGCCCGAACCTTTTGCAGACTGGGGTCGGGTGTCAAGGGTTCAATGGCGATCAGGGGCAATGCCCACGCCACGCACCCCGCCTCACGCAGGGTGTCGCACCAACGGTCCGCCTCCGGTTGAGGCCGTGTGAGCACGGCCACCACCCCTGAGGCTGCGAGGACACTCACACCCCGGCCGCGGCCCGGCGTGCACCGGCTGCCACCAAAGCCCCTGCCACCTCTGTGCCGAGAGCCTCCGCATCTGCGAGGGTTTGCACCTCACGGGCCTGAGCCGCGCGCAACAGGGCCCCACCACCGTCGGGGTCCCCCCAAGCGGCCTGCAGCCGCAACCCGCCAGCCCCGGTATCTGGATCGGGAGCGGTGTCCCAGGTGGTGTATGCGGCCAAAGGCATGGAGCAACTACCCCCCATGGCCCGCGACACCGCGCGCTCGGCAGCGACCGCCATCCAGGTGGGCCAGTGGACCAAGGGGGACAAGGCCTGTCGGACGTCCTGCCGGTTGCTGCGGGTCTCGATACCCAAAGCCCCCTGCCCGGCCGCTGGCAACATGTCAGAGGGGTCAAACACCTGGCGGATGCGGTGGCCCAAGCCCAGGCGTTTGAGCCCGGCCGCCGCGAGCACGATGGCCTGGTAGAGCCCCTCGTCCAATTTGCGCAAGCGGGTATCCAAATTGCCCCGCAAGGGCTCTATCCGCACATCGCTGCGGCCCAAGCGGCTGAGCCAATCGCGCAACAACACCACCCGGCGCAAGCTGGACGTGCCCACCACGGCCCCGGGCGGCAAATCGGCCAAACCGGCACAGTGGGGGGACACCCATGCGTCCCGTGGGTCTTCCCGCAACATCACGCAGGCCAAGTCAAAGCCCGGTGGCAAATCCATGGGCACGTCTTTCAAGGAGTGCACCGCCAGGTCCGCTCGGCCCTGCTCCAAAGCCACCTCAAGCTCTTTGACAAACAGGCCCTTGCCGCCCACCTTGCTCAGTGCCCGGTCGAGAATCTGGTCACCCTGGGTGGTCATGCCCAACAACCCCACCCCATGCCCTTGGGCGCGCAAAAGGGCCTGCACGTGTTCCGCTTGCCAAAGTGCCAAACGGCTCTCGCGGGTGGCAATGGTCAGTTGCAATAGCGGTTCACTGGCGGCAAGGGACATGGCGGAGAAGCTGGAACAAACAGCCTTTGATGCTAGCACGCACCCGCCAGCGCCTCCCTGACAGCCGGCAATTGCCGTCGGGACACCACCACGGGTTCGTCCACGCCCCGCAGCCGTATGACCCAGACCTCCCCCTCGGCGGTGTCGTGGGTTTTTTCCAAAGCCCGGATGCCACGCCGGGGCACCAAAGCGTTGCGGTGCACCCGCAACCAGCCCGGCCCCAGTTTGAGCTCCAGGTCCTGCAAAGAGCCGTCGTAAATGTGGGAACGGCTCGTGGTGCGCACTGTGACGTACTTCAGCTCGGCCTTGAGGTAGAGAATCTCTTGCAAGGGCACACGTTCGGCCCGCCCCCGGTCGTGGATGAGTAAAAAACCGGCTTCTTCGGCAGCAGCCTGGCGGGCATGGCGCGAGCGCACAGCCTTGTCCAAGGCCACCTGCAGGCGATCGCGGCGCACGGGTTTGGTCAGGTAATCGACGGCATCGTTTTCAAAGGCCTGCAGGGCGTGTTCGGCATGGGCGGTCACGAACACCACCGCAGGTGGTGAGGGCAAAGCCCGGATACGCCCAGCCATGGCCATGCCATCGGTACCGGGCATGTGGATATCCAGCAAACACAAATCGAAGGGCTCGGTCGCCAGCAGGGCCAAGGCTTGATCCGCCGAATCGGTCTCCTGGACGCCACTGGGCTGGGGCAGCACACAATCGCCCAACAGGGTTTTGAGCCGGGACCGGGCCAAGGCTTCATCGTCCACCACCAACACCTTGAACATGTTCACCTTTTTTCTGTGATCAGGGCAAGGGTACCTCAATACGCACCTGGAAACCACCGGGCACCGGGCCAGCCTGGAACCGGGACTCCACATCGTGCAGCAACGCCAAACGCTCAGAAACATTGCGCAAGGCCAGCCCCTGTCCCCCTGGACCTGCACCGCCTGGGGTGGTGTTCCGAACCTTCAACACCACTTTGCTGCCCCGGACCTCGGCACTGACCCACACATCAGCTCCGCCCACACTGGGCTCCACACCGTGTCGGATGGCGTTTTCAACCAAAGGCTGCAAGATCAAGGGTGGCAAGCGCACCGAGTGGGCCCGCTCATCAACCGCCCAAGTCACCCGCAAGCGGTGACCAAAACGCACCTGTTCTATCGCCAAATACCGTTGGGCCAGCGCCACTTCTTGGTGCAATTGAACCGCATCCCCCGACTCGTTCAAAGCATGCCGAAACAACTCGCTCAGGTCTTCCAGCAGCGACTCGGCCATAGCGGGTTCGGCCCGCACCAAAGCGATCGCGCTGTTGAGGGTGTTGAACAAAAAATGCGGCCTTATGCGGGCTTGCAACTCGGCCAAGCGGGCTTGCACGCCGGCCGGGGTGCGCGCACGGGCCCGCCAGCGCAAAGCCACTGAGAACAAACCCGCCAACAAGGCACCCGCCACCGCGCTGGCAAGCCAGGGTGGCGTGTGGGTACCCGTCAGCCACAACAACGCCACGCCTACGGTGCCTCCCACAGCCCCCAAAACCGACAGCGCCAACCACTGCAAGGGCCATTGCAAATGCCACAACAAACGCCTCGTCGCACAAGCCAGCAAGAGCCAGACCAAGGTGCCTGGCAAGGTGGCCACGGTCCAAACCGACAGGGTCAACACCCACACCAAGGGGTCTGGCCAAGGCTGCGACGCCACCAGCAAGGCCGCAACGGCCGCCAAACCTTGAACAAACAAAAGGGCCCGCACCACCACGGCCAGCTGGCA
>JBEBBB010000150.1:0-2759 GCA_041158605.1 Pseudomonadota bacterium | reverse complement strand
TGGCTGATGGCCCAAGTGGTGCCCGGCCTGCTGTGGTCGGCCGCGTTTGCGGGGGTGGAGTGGGCGGTGGTGCCGGGCCTGCACATCGACTGGGGCTGGCCCTTTTTTGCTGCGTTGTTTTACGTGGCCGTGGGCCCCTCGGTGCTGGCCTATTACTGCTGGGGCACTGGCGTGGCCAAGGCCGGGCCACAGGTGGCGGGCTTCTTTGTGAACCTCACGCCCCTGTTTGCCGCCGTGCTGTCGGCCGCCGTGCTGGGCGAGTTGCCCAAGGCCTACCACGCCGTAGCGTTTGCGCTGATCGTCGGTGGGATCGTGGTAAGTTCACGGCGGGGCTCTTGAACTTCAAACAAAATAGATTTTATTTTT
Organism: Pseudomonadota bacterium; assembly: GCA_041158605.1. Lineage (GTDB taxonomy): Bacteria > Pseudomonadota > Gammaproteobacteria > Burkholderiales > Burkholderiaceae_C > JBEBBB01. Next base: position 2,393 of record JBEBBB010000150.1, on the reverse strand, counting down.
CAGCTGAATATCTAAAATAGATGTCATGCCGAAAAAATCTGTTGCTGCTGAAACCATGCCACCGCTGGTGCTGGCTCAGCTGCGCACCTTGGGCGAAAACCTCACGCTGGCGCGCAAACGCCGCCGCGAAACCCGCAAAGCCTGGGCACAGCGCATCGGCGTGACCGAACCCACCCTGGTGCGCATGGAGGCGGGCGACCCCAGTGTGTCGGTGGGCACCTACGCCACTGCCCTGTGGCTGGTGGGCCTGGCACAAGACCTGGGCCGCCTGGCCGCACCCCAGCTTGACCTGGGCGCCCTCGAAGCCGAAGTGCAAGTGGCCAAAGCCCGCGCGGTGCGCAAACCCATCTCTTTGACACAGCGCCTGGCCTCTGTCACGGCGGCCCAAGGCACACCACCGGCAAAGGCCAACTGATGCCCACCCTGTTTGCAGACCCCGCCACCTACGTGCCCGTGGATGGCATGGGCCTGTGGTGGCTCGGCAACCCGGCCCAGCCCGTGCGCGTGGGCACCCTGAACCTGGTGCGGGCCACCCGAGGCGTGTCACTGCGCTACGACCCACACTGGCTGCTCACAGGCTTTGCGTTGAGCGAAGACCTGCCCCTGACCGGGAAAACCTTCCTCCCCACCGAAAAAGACACCGCAGCAGGCGCCGTCAACGATGCGCGGCCCGACCGCTGGGGCGAACGCGTTATCCGGTTTCTGGACAAACCCGCCCGCCTGTCACTGCTGGAATACCTGTTGTTTGCCGGTGACGAACGGTTTGGGGCGTTGGGGGTATCGGCCCAGATCGACGCCTACCAGCCCAGACTGACGGGCCCCCTGCCCCTGCTGCAAGACTTGCCCGCGCTGCACCGCCTGGTGCAGCAAGTGGTGGCGGGTGACCCCGTGGCACCCGAACACCGGCACCTGCTCACGCCGGGGGCAACGCTGGGGGGTGCCAGGCCCAAAGCACTGATGCACCTGGAAGGCAGCGCATGGGTGGTGAAATTTTCAGAGCCCGGCGACCCGGTAGACACCCCGTTGCTGGAGCACGCCAGCATGACACTGGCGGCCCGTGCGGGCATCGTGGTGGCGCAAACACAGCCACTGCCGCTGGCCACCGCCACCGGTCAACGCCCCTCACATGCTGTGGCCGTGCGGCGGTTTGACCGGTTGGGCACACAACGTCGCCACGCCCTGTCGGCCGACGTGGCGCTGCGCGCTGCCGGTGAACCCATGGCCTACGCGGCACTGGCGCAAATTTTGCGTCGCCGTGGTGTAGCGCAGCACCACACCCACACCGTGCACATGCACGAGCTGTTTCGCCGCATGGTGTTCAACATCCTCATCGACAACACCGACGACCACGAAAAAAACCACGTGCTGCTGATGAACGACCGGCACGAGTACGAACTGGCCCCCGCCTTTGATGTGCTGCCCGCGCTGCAAAGCCTGGGATACCAGCAACTGCAAGTGGGCACCGACATGGCCGATGCAACCCTGGCCAATGCGCTGACCCAAGCCCACCTGTTTGGACTGAAAACCACGCAAGCCCATGCGCTGGTGAAAGAAGTGGTGGCGGTGGTGAGCCAGTGGCGGCCTCACTTCGCCCAGCGGGGCATGACCGAAAGGGACCTGGACACCATTGCCCAGCATTTGGACCGGCCCTTTTTGCGGTCACAGCGGCGGGAGTGGGGTGGGGGTTGAGCGGCTAGTTTTGAATGGATGTGTTCGAAATTTCCGGCAAAACATCTTGCACATGAAGGCGCAAATCGTCTTGCAATACAACGTACCCCAGTCTACGTAACCGGCACCCGCCCACTTCGCCATTTTTATGCCCCATGTCGGTGCGCTACATCATTGCGGACTCTGGCGTCGGTTAACCTGGCGCGCTGAGTTGCTGCTCATCTCTTTGGCTGAAGGCAGCACCTGGCCGATTCCGACCCCTCAAAACGCCCCCCCAAAAGCCCCCCCATCCGCCAACACGTTTTGCCCGGTGATGTAGCCCGCCTGCACGCTGCACAGAAACGCGCAGATCTGCCCGAACTCTTGTGGGGTGCCGAAGCGTTTGGCGGGGATTTGCGCGATTTGCGCGGCGCGCACCTCGTCCACCGATTTGCCCTGTTTCTGGGCGGCCCCGGCGATGGTGGTTTTGATGCGGTCGGTGTCGAACTTGCCGGGCAGCAGGTTGTTCAGCGTCACGCCTTTGGCCGCCAGCGTGGGGTTGCGGGCCACGCCGGCCACGAAGCCAGTGAGGCCGCTGCGGGCGCCGTTGCTCAGGCCCAGGATGTCGATGGGCGCTTTCACCGCGCTGCTGGTGATGTTGACGATGCGGCCAAACCCGCGTGCGGCCATGCCGTCCACCGTGGCTTTGATGAGTTCGATGGGGGTGAGCATGTTGGCGTCGATGG
>JBEBBB010000149.1:0-3761 GCA_041158605.1 Pseudomonadota bacterium | reverse complement strand
CATTTGTATTCCCCAGTTTGACCGAGACTTATGGCAACGTGGTTCCCGAGGCGTTGGCCAGCGGTTTGGCGGTGGTGGCCTACAACTGTGCGGCCGCCGGACAGTTGATTCGGCATGGTGTCAACGGGTTGTTGGCTCCGGTGGGAGACGCACAAGCGTTTGGTCAACAGGCGGCTGATCTGGTGACCCATCCGGACCGTTTGCAAGCCTTGCGGAATGCGGGGCATGTCTCTGTACAAACCCAAGCCTGGGACCGCATCGTGGCACAGGTGGAGGCCGTCTGGCTGGATGCCATCGCTGGAACCCCCGTGTCATCCATCTGACTTCAAAACGCCATCGGGGTGACACCAGCCTTGTTGAGAATGCCCAAACAACACCAACCGCATCTCAGGAGCGCCTGTGAAAGAACTGCCCACACCCACCCTCAGCCTGGCCCCCATCACCGACCGGAGGTCACTTCATCCGGCCCCTTTGGACGCGCAGGGTATTGAAGTGGCCTGGGCAAGGGATCTGGACGAGGTTCGGGAGGCCCAAAAACTGAGGCATCTGGTGTTTGCCCAAGAGATGGGGGCGCGTTTGCCCAGCACCGTGCCTGGTCATGACGTGGATCTCTTCGATGACTACTGCGAACACCTGTTGGTTCGGCACGCCAGCACCGGGCAAGTGGTGGGCACCTACCGGGTGCTGACACCTGCGCAAGCGAAACGGGCCGGTGGTTTTTACAGCGAAACCGAGTTTGATCTGGTGCGCCTGCGTGGCATCCGCGACCGCGTGGTCGAGTTGGGGCGCAGCTGTGTGCACCCCGATCACCGCCATGGTGGGGTCATCATGGCCTTGTGGGGGGCTTTGGCCGGTTTTATGGTTCAAAACCAACTGGACACCATGATCGGTTGCGCCAGCATTCCCATGCAGCACGAAGGCCCCCACGGCATGGTGGGGGGCGGGCATGCTGCAGCCAGCATTTGGCGCCAGGTTCGCGAGCACCACATGGCATCGGTGGCGTTCCATGTGCGTCCCCGTTTGCCCCTGCCGGTGGAGCAGCTGGATGATTCCCTGGATGTCGAGCCCCCCGCCTTGATCAAAGGTTATTTGCGTTTGGGTGCCAAAGTGCTCGGCGCCCCCGCGTGGGACCCCGACTTCAACGCCGCCGACCTGCCGATGATGATGCGACTGGCCGACATGCCTGCCCGTTACCGCCGCCATTTGCTGGGGGCCTGATGTACAAAGCCTTTGTGCCACCGGGGGCGGCACGCCTGGTTTCAGACCTGGTAGACGATGACGACGATGACACCCCTTTGCGAACGGGGCCCCGTTTGCGCACGGTGTTTGTATCCGATTTGCACCTGGGCACACCAGGGTGCCAAGCCAAGGCCTTGTTGGCCTTTTTAAAAGCCTATCCCAGCGACAAGTTGTACCTGGTGGGCGACATCATCGACGGGTGGCAACTGCGGCGCAAGTGGTACTGGCCCCAAAGCCACAACGATGTGGTTCAAAAAATCCTGCGCCGTGCCCGCAAAGGTTGCAAAGTGGTGTTTGTGCCCGGGAACCACGACGAATTTGCCCGCCACTTTGTGGGCCACAAATTTGGTGGGGTGGATGTGGTGCAAGAGGCCGTCCATACCACCGCCGATGGCAAGCGTTTGTGGGTCATACACGGTGACCATTTTGATGGGGTGATCCAGTACGCCAAATGGTTGGCCTACCTGGGTGACAACCTGTACGAGCTCACCTTGCGGCTCAACACCCACCTCAATTCCTGGCGCGCCCGGTGGGGCTTGCCGTATTGGTCTTTGTCCAAGTACCTGAAACACCGTGTGAAATCGGCCTTGAACTATGTGTTGCAGTTTGAGGGGGCGGTCGCTGCCGAAGCGCGCAAACGGGGTTTGGACGGGGTGGTGTGTGGCCACATCCACCGTGCCGAGATGCGCGACATCGATGGGGTGCTGTACTGCAACGATGGTGACTGGGTCGAAAGTTTGACCGCCTTGGTCGAGCACCAAGACGGTCGCCTGGAGATCGTCAACTGGTCGGATGTGGCAGCCCAACGCGCGGGGTCATTGGCGATTCGGTCACCCCAGCCCAGTGTTCCGGCGGTGTCATCAATTCTTCACGTGAATGTCGAATAATGTTCTTTTTTGAACCTGCGAGCGCATCTGCGCACGCCAATCGCCCATGACCGCACCAACCCCCACCGGGAAAGTCACTTTCCTGGACCGTGACCAAAGCATTTTGGCTTTTAACGAGCGGGTGTTGGATTGGGCGTGTCGGCCCGAAGTGCCCCTGCTCGAGCGCCTGCGGTACCTGTGTATCGTGTCGTCCAACCTGGACGAGTTTTTTGAAGTTCGTTTTGCCCCCCACTTGGCAGCGAAAATCGCCAACGAACAACGGGGGCCGGCGACCGTCAGCACACACGATCACCTGGCCACCAAAATCCACCAACTTGTGGAGCGACAGTACACCATTTACAACGACGAATTGGTGCCCGCGCTGGAAAAACGCGGCATCAAGGTGGTGTCCCATGGCGAGCGCAACACCCGCCAGCGCCGCTGGGTCAAAGAGCATTTTGTCCAGAATGTGCAGCCTTTGTTGTTGCCCGTGGGGTTGGATCCTTCGCACCCGTTTCCCCAGGTGGCCAACAAGTCGCTGAACTTCATTGTTCGCCTGGCAGGCCGGGACGCGTTTGGCCGCGAAAACGAAGTGGCCATTGTGAAAGTGCCACGGGCGCTGCCCCGTTTTGTGCGCATGCCTGCCACCAAGGGCTCCAAACAGCTGCATTTTGTGTCGGTGTCCAGCGTGATCCGGGCGCACCTGGCCGATCTGTTCCCTGGCCGACAGGTCACCGAGTTTTCGCAGTTCCGCGTCACCCGGCACTCCGATCTGGCGGTCGACGAAGAAGAGGTCAAAAACCTGCGCACGGCCTTGCGCCTGGGTTTGCAACACCGCCATTACGGCCAGGCTTTGCGTTTGGAGGTTTCTGCAGGGTGTTCGGAATTTTTGTCCGACTTTTTGCTGCAGCAGTTTGGTTTGCCTACCGAGTCTCTGTTCCGTGTGGCAGGTCCGGTGAACCTGGTCCGCCTGAACCAGTTGGTGGACCTGATCGATGCCCCTGCCTTGCGTTTTGACCGTTACGTGCCCGGTTGGCCCGTGCAATTGACCCCCGGGCAATCCTATTTTGAGCGGCTCCAACAGGGTGATGTGCTGATCCACCAGCCCTACGAAAGTTTTGATGCCGTGTTGGCCTTCCTGCGCGAAGCCGTAGAAGACCCCGACGTGTTGGCCATCAAACAAACCATCTATCGCACGGGCGCCAAAAGCGAAATGACCGAGTTGCTCCGTGAAGCGGTGCGCCGCGGCAAAGAGGTGACCGCCGTGGTGGAGCTCAAAGCCCGGTTTGACGAAGAGGCCAACATCAACCACGCCGAGCGCCTCGAATCGGTGGGCGCCCAGGTGGTGTACGGCATTGTGGGTCTCAAAACCCACGCCAAAATGCTGCTGGTCACCCGCCGTGAAGCCACCGGTATCCGGCGGTATGCCCATGTGTCCACGGGCAACTACAACCCCGGTACGGCCAAGCTTTACACCGACCTCAGTTACCTCACCGCGGATCCCGCGCTCACCGCCGATTTGGACCAGGTGTTCCTCCACCTGGCCAGCCAAAACCGTTTGCCGCGGTTGCAAAAGGCCATGATCGCGCCCTTCCATTTGCACAAGGCCATGATCGAGCGCATCGACGCGGCCATAGAGGCGGTCAAACAAGGGCG
>JBEBBB010000148.1:0-3149 GCA_041158605.1 Pseudomonadota bacterium | reverse complement strand
TCGCCCTCGGGCATTTTCAGGCGGTCCATGATGGCGCGCACACGGTCGCCCGCAAAAATCCGCATCAACGCGTCGTCGAGGCTGAGGTAGAACCGCGAGGAACCTGGGTCGCCCTGGCGACCGGCACGGCCCCGCAGCTGGTTGTCGATGCGGCGGCTTTCGTGGCGCTCGGTCGCGATGATGCGCAAGCCACCCAAGGCCTTGACCTTGTCGTGGTCTTGTTGCCACTGCGCGCGTGCGGCTTCGGTGCGCTGCGCCTTGGTGGCCTCGTCAAGGGTGGCGTCGGCCTCAATGGCGGCCAGCATTTTTTCGAGGTTGCCGCCCAGCACGATGTCGGTGCCACGGCCGGCCATGTTGGTGGCAATGGTGATGGCACCGGGGCGCCCGGCCTGCACGATGATGTCAGCCTCGCGGGCGTGTTGTTTGGCGTTCAACACCTCGTGGGGCAGCTTCTCACTGGCCAACAGCTGCGCGATGATTTCGGAGTTCTCGATGGACGAGGTGCCCACCAGCACCGGCTGCCCGCGCTCGTGGCACTCGCGGATGTCAGCGATCGCGGCCACGTATTTTTCTTGGGTGGTTTTGTACACCCGGTCGAGCTGGTCGTCGCGCTTGCTGGGGCGGTTGGGGGGTATGACCACCGTCTCCAGGCCGTAAATCTCTTGGAACTCGTAGGCCTCGGTGTCAGCGGTACCGGTCATGCCCGACAACTTGCCGTACAGGCGGAAATAGTTCTGGAAGGTGATAGACGCCAGGGTCTGGTTTTCGGGCTGTATGCCCACGCCCTCTTTGGCTTCCACGGCTTGGTGCAGGCCATCGCTCCAACGGCGCCCGGCCATCAGGCGGCCGGTGAACTCGTCGACGATGACGATCTCGCCGTTTTGGTTCACGTAGTGCTGGTCGCGGTGGTAGAGGTGGTGGGCCTTGAGGGCGGTCACCAACTGGTGCATCAGCGCGATGTTGGACGGGTCGTAAAGGGATGCGCCCTCGGGCAACAGGCCTGCACCGCTGAGCAGGGACTCGGCGTTTTCGTGGCCGCGCTCGGTCAGGTGGACCTGGTGGGCCTTCTCGTCTACCGTGAAATCGCCGGGTTTGGTCACACCCTCACCGGTGCGGGGGTCTTCCTCGCCCTCTTGGCGCACCAAACGGGGCACCAACTGGTTGATGGCCAGGTAGGTGGCGGTGTGGTCTTCGGCTTGGCCGCTGATGATCAAAGGCGTGCGGGCCTCATCAATCAGGATGGAATCCACCTCGTCCACGATCGCGTAGTTCAAGCCACGCTGCACGCGGTCGGCGGCCTCATAGACCATGTTGTCGCGCAGGTAGTCGAAGCCGTACTCGTTGTTGGTGCCGTAGGTGATGTCGGCGCGGTAAGCGGCTTGTTTGTCCTCGCGGGGCATCTGGGGCAGGTTGATGCCCACCGTCAAACCCAACCAGTTGTACAGCCGGCCCATCCATTGGGCGTCGCGGCTGGCCAAGTAGTCGTTCACCGTGACCACATGCACCCCTTTGCCCGTCAGGGCATTGAGGTACACCGGCAGGGTGGCGGTCAGGGTTTTGCCCTCGCCGGTGCGCATCTCGGCCACCTTGCCGTGGTGCAGCGCCAAGCCACCGATCAGCTGCACGTCAAAGTGCCGCATTTTCATCACCCGTTTGCTGGCCTCTCGGACCACCGCAAACGCCTCGGGCAACACCGCATCCACCGACTCGCCTTGCGCCAGGCGTTGCTTCAGTTCAGGGGTTTTGGCCTGCAGCGCCTCGTCGCTGAGCTTTTCAAGGTCTGCCTCCAGCGCGTTGATGCGGGCTACCGTTTTGCGGTAGGTTTTGAGCAGGCGGTCGTTGCGGCTGCCGAAAATTTTGGTCAGGAACTGGATGGGCATACAAACGTGGCTGGGGTACAAAACCCCAGATCGCGACCGGGTCGGTGGGTGTCGGGTAGACGGGCGCCCGAACAAGCCGGGCGGCTGGTGGGCAAATGCCCGATAACCCCCCATTTTAGCGGGGTCTGCCAGGGGATAATGGGCTATGCCCTCTTACAGCCTGCAACAGGCCCTTGCGGCCGCACCGGCCCTGGCGCAACTGACCCAACGCATCCAGCAAAGCCAGGCCATGCTGGGGGTGGTTCACCCCCTGCTGCCCGCCCCTTTGCGCCCACTGGTGCGCTCTGGCCCGGTCGAAGAAGGGGTGTGGTGCGTGCTGGTCAACAACCCGGCCGTGGCCACCAAGCTGCGCCACCTCACCCCCGCGTTGCTGGCGGCGTTGCGCAACAAGGGGTACACGGTGGAGCGGCTGCGCATCAAGGTGCAGTGGGACCCTTTGGGGCGGGGTTAAAAAAACCACCAAGGCCCAAGGGCTGTGGTGGTTCTGAAAGATGGTGCCGCTTGTCGGAATCGAACTGACGACCTACCGCTTACAAGGCGGTTGCTCTACCAACTGAGCTAAAGCGGCGACATCGGGATTTTACTTCACCCGCTTGAGGGCGGGACGCCCCCCTGTGGGGGTTGGTGGTGTGGGGGGCTCTGCTGGGCCATCGCCAGTACCTGAACCAGCGGCTGGGGCGTCGGTGCCCTCGTCTCCATTCGCATCTGGGGGCTGCGGAAAAGCCATACCCTGCCCGTTTTCACGGGCGTATATGGCGATCACGTGGTCCACAGGCACCGTGATTTCACGGGCCACCCCACCAAAACGCGCCTTGAACTCGATGTAGTCGTTGGCCAGTTGCAAGTGGCTGGTCGCGTCAAAGCTCACGTTCAAGACGATCTCACCGTCTTTCACAAACTCGCGCGGCACCTGCACACCTGGCCCCACTTTCACCGCGATGTAGGGGGTGAGACCATTGTCGGTGCACCACTCGTGCAGGGCACGGAGCAGGTACGGGCGGGTGCTGGGTATCGGGGCGGTAGAGGCCTGGCTCATGGGATTGCAGGCGCGTTTACTTGCGCATCACCTTCTCAGAGGGGGTCAGCGCCTCGATGTAGGCCGGGCGCGAGAAAATGCGCTCAGCGTACTTCAGCAGGGGGGCGGCGTTTTTGCTCAGCTCGATGCCGTAAAAGTCCAAGCGCCACAACAAGGGGGCGATGGCCACGTCCAGCATGGAGAAGTTATCGCCCAGCATGAACTTGTTTTTCAGGAACACGGGGGCGAGTTGG
>JBEBBB010000147.1:0-6094 GCA_041158605.1 Pseudomonadota bacterium | reverse complement strand
TGTTGCAGGCCGCTTGGTCGGTGGGTGAGCCCAGCAGCACGTGCAAAGACGACAAGCCGTGTTCGGCGCAGTGCGCCAGCAGGGCTTGCACCAGCGCCGCACGGGCCGGTGCGTCCACCGCCAACAACCTTGGCCCGGGCACTGGGGTGAACGGTACCGCCACCACCGCCTTGGGGTAATAAGCCAGACCGTGCCGGTGGTGAGCGTCTGCCCAGGCCCAATCGAACACGTATTCGCCATACGAGTGCGCCTTGTGGTAGAGCGGGGCAGCCGCCTGCAAAAGCCCTTCTCGCCACAAGGTGACCCAATGGGGTGACCAGCCGGTGTTGGGCGTGGCGCTGCCGCTGCGGTGCAGGCCCAGCAGGTAGGCGTGTCGCATGAATGGGCCATGTGCTGTGCCGTCGGGGTGTTGGTTCAACAACCCGTCCCAGGCCGCCCCATCGATGTCGCTGGGGTCCGTGACCACCCGGGTGACATAATCCCCCGCACCACAACCGCTACCCATGTTCATGTCTTTCAAGCTCTGCATCGCGCAGCTCAATTTTGTGGTGGGTGACCTGGCCGGCAACGCCCGCCGCATCATCGACGCCGCCCACCAAGCCCACGCCCAGGGCGCGCGCCTGTTGCTCACCCCCGAGTTGGCCTTGTGCGGTTACGCGGCCGAAGACCTGTTCTTGCGGCCCGCGTTCCTCGACGCCTGCGATGATGCCCTGAAAACAGTGGCCCGCGAAACCGCTGGGTTAACCGGCCTGCGGGTGGTGGTTGGTCACCCCGCGCGCGCGCCGGGTGGTGTGCGCTCCCGCAGTGTGGCGCGTGCCGCGTGCTACAACGCCGCCAGTGTGGTGTGCAACGGCACCATCACCCACACCTACGCCAAACGCGAACTGCCCAACTACCAGGTGTTTGACGAGCGGCGTTATTTCACCCCTGGCCAGGGCACCTGCGTGTTCGAGGTGCCCGATGACCAGGGCGGGGTGGTGCGTTTGGGCCTGCTGGTGTGCGAAGACGCCTGGTTCGAGGCCCCCGCTGCAGATGCAGTGGCCGCTGGTGCCGACGCCTTGGTGGTCATCAACGCCTCGCCCTTTCACACCGGCAAAGGCCTGGAGCGCGAGGCCACCATGCGCGAGCGGGTGCTTGCCACTGGCAAACCCCTGGTTTACGCCCACCTGGTGGGTGGGCAGGACGAAATCGTTTTTGAGGGCCGCAGCTTCGCCCTGAACGCCGACGGCAGCGTGGGCGCCCGCGCACCGGGTTTCACCGAGGCCCTGTTTACCTGGACTTGCAGCGCCACGGCCTGCACCGGTGACACGGCCCCCGAGGGTGATCTGGAAGCCGACCTGTGGCATGCCCTGGTTCTGGGCGTTCGCGATTACGTCCGCAAAAACGGTTTCCCTGGGGTGTTGTTGGGCCTGTCTGGCGGCATCGATTCCGCGCTGGTGTTGGCCATCGCTGTGGACGCGCTGGGCCGGGACGCCGTGCGGGCGGTGATGATGCCCTCGCCCTACACGGCTGACATCTCCTGGATCGACGCCCGCGACATGGCCGCCCGCTTGGGGGTGCGGTACGACGAGATCGCTATCGGCCCCGAGTTCGACGCCTTCCTGGGTTCGCTCAATCCCTTGTTCGAGGGCCGGGCCGTGGACACCACCGAAGAAAACATCCAGGCCCGCATCCGGGGCACGCTGCTGATGGCCTTGTCCAACAAGTTTGGCAGCGTGGTGCTGACCACCGGCAACAAAAGCGAAATGGCCACCGGCTACTGCACCCTGTACGGCGACATGGCCGGGGGCTTTGCCGTGATCAAAGATGTGGCCAAGACCATGGTGTTCCGGTTGGCCCGTTGGCGCAACCAACACGATCCCTACGGCACCGGTACCGACCCCATCCCCGACCGCATCATCACCCGGCCACCCAGTGCCGAGTTGCGGCCCGACCAAACCGACCAAGACAGCCTGCCACCCTACGACGTGCTAGACGCCATCGTGGAGCGGTACATGGAAAACGACGAGGACCCGGCCCAGATCGTGGCCGCAGGCTACCCCCAGACCGCGGTGGACCAGGTGGTGCGGTTGATCCGCATCAACGAGTACAAACGCCGCCAGTCCCCGGTGGGGGTGCGGGTGACTCACCGCAGCTTTGGCAAAGACTGGCGTTACCCCATCACCAGCCGCTACCGCGCCTGACCGGGTCAAGCCCGGCGTGGGGGCTTGGCCACCGCTGGTGCAGCAGGTAACCCAGCGAACAACGCTGCGCCCAACAGCAACAAGCCAGCTATGGTCAGCGACACCGCTGTGTAAGGGTCATGGCCTTGGTGGGTCGCCCATTGGGCCACCCAACCGGTCAAGCCCTGCACCACAGCAATACCCAAAAACATGGCCATGGTGAAAACCGCCATCGCCCGGCCGGTGAGGTGGTCTGGGTAAGAGGCCCGTACATCGGCGTATTGCAGCACGATGTAACCGCACCAAAACCCGATCAACAGGCTCAGGCCTATGGTGCCCCGCGCCGACGGTGAGCCTGCAATCAAAGCGTGCATGCATGCCATGGCCACCGTGTAGCCCACAATCCAGCGCCGCCGGGTCCAGCCCTGCAGGCGCAGGCGGCCGAACAAAGGTGGACCCAACAGGCCCACCAAGGACACCCCAAGCACCACGTGCCCGGTTTCCACCAGCGACAAACCATGGCGCTCTACCAGCAGTGGGCCCAGCCACAAGCCCCGCAAAGCGATAAAAGAGGCGTAGGTGACCGCCGACAGCGCCAAAATGCCCCAGGTGTGTGGCAAGGTCCAGAGCGTGGCAAAACCCCGTGTCGCAGCCCACCACTGTCTGGCCGATACCGGGGTTGTGGGCGCAGGTTCGCGCACCAGGCTGTACATGCCCCACCACGCCAGCACCGAAGCCACGCCCAACACGCCAAACGCCGCTCGCCACGACCAGGTGTCCACCACCCAAGCCAGAGGGGTGCCGGTGAACAACAGGCCGACCCCACTCAACCCCATGACCAGACCCGAGGTGGCCGCAAAAGCCGCGGGTGGAAAACGCTGTGCAATAAACACCGTGCAGGCCAAAAAAGCGGGTGCACAACCCACACCGATCAAGGCCTGCCCCCAGACCAAAACACCGTAACCGTTGGCCACCACCGACAGGCCGGTGCCCAGCACCACCAGGGGAAAACTCCACAACACGGTGCGCCGCACCCCGTACAGGTCCAGACCGACCCCCATGAAGACCTGCATGGCCCCAAACGCGAAATGAAACGTGCCCGCCAGCAGCCCCAATTGGCCCGCGTCCAGCGCAAAAGCCTGCTGCAGGGGCAGCGCCACGATGGCAGCCAGGGTGCGGTAGGACTGGCTCAGTGTGAAACCCAGACACAAAGCCAACAGCATCACCCAGGCCTGCCGGGTGGTCATGGGGGAAGGGGCGTTGGCGCGCATCGGGTCATCTTACGGGGGTATCTCTCAGGAGATGGTCCCCAGTGTGCCAGCCACGTGATAAAGTTTTGGTTTGTCCAATCCCCGCACCGGAGCACGCACGCATGAAGCAGATCACCGCCGTCATCAAGCCCTTCAAGCTCGAGGAGGTGCGCGAGGCACTGGCCGAACAGGGTGTGACCGGTCTGACGGTCACCGAGGTCAAGGGGTTTGGTCGCCAAAAAGGCCACACCGAGCTGTACCGGGGTGCCGAGTACGTTGTCGATTTCCTGCCCAAGGTCAAGGTGGAGGTGGTGGTGAAAAGCGACGATGTGGAGCGCTGTGTCGACGCCATCATCCGTGCCGCCCGCACCGGCAAAATTGGCGATGGCAAAATTTTTGTCACGCCGGTTGAGCGGGTGGTGCGCATCCGCACCGGCGAGCAAGACGAAGCGGGTATTTAAACCGCGCCCAGCGAGCTGGCCGGCGCCAAGCCGGCGGCTTGTACCAAGGCGGGCAGCAGCGTGTCCAGCTGCTCTCCGGTTTGCAACAGATCCATTTGCCAAGGGGTCATGAACCCCGCATCCACCGCAGAGGCCAAAAACGCCAACAGGCCACTGTAGTAGCCCCCCGCGTTCAACAAGCCCACCGGTTTGCCGTGGTAGCCCAGCTGCCGCCAGGTCCACACCTCGAACAGCTCTTCGAACGTTCCTATGCCACCGGGCAAGGCCAAAAACCCGTCGGCGCGTTCGGCCATCAGCTGCTTGCGCTCGTGCATGGTGTCCACCACGTGCAGTTCGGTGCAGTTCCGGTTGGCGAATTCTCGTTCCACCAACGAGCGGGGAATGACACCCACCACGGTGCCACCTGCTGCCAACGTGGCCTGGGCCACGGCCCCCATCAGGCCATTGTTGCCACCGCCATAAACCAGCTGCCCGCCACGTTCACCGATCCAGCGCCCGGTAGCTTGGGCGTGGGCCAGGTGGGACGGGTCCGTGCCCGGCCGGGAACCGCAGTACACCGCGATGGAAAAGGGTGGGGTGGTCATGGGGTGCAATCAGGCGCCAAAACGTTGCCACAAAGCCGCCAGCCACAAGCCGGCGCACCACAACAGGCTGAGCAGCACAGCAGCACTGCCCAGGTCTTTGGCTTTTTTGGACAAGGTGTGCCACTCAGGTCCCATGCGGTCTATCGCTGATTCCACAGCGGTGTTGAGCAACTCCACCACCATCACCAGCACCACACCGCCCGTCAGCAAAGCCACTTGCACCCAGCCCTGGCCCAACCAAAAAGCGGCGGGCACCAACAGCACCGCCAGCAAGGCTTCTTGCCGGAAAGCGGGTTCTTGCCAACCGGCCTGCAGGCCAGCCAGCGAGTAGCCCAAAGCGTGCCTCAAGCGGGACAGGCCATGTCGCTGCTTCTGGGCGGTGGGGGATTCGCGCTCGGGTGAGGTGGTCATGTGTTCAACGGCGTGTGGGTTGCCAGTGGACCAAGCGTGTGCCGGCCCAGGTGTCGTGCCAAAACTGGCGTTGCGGGTTGAAGCGGGACAAGATGGCACAAACCGCCACCCAGCCGCCGGTCAGCACTGTGGCCTCCAGGGCACCCACGCCTTGCCACTGTGAAACCGCCAGAGGTGGCAAAAACCACACCCAGCTGAACACATAGCGGCGAAAGGCCTGTCCCTGGCTCAAGGCCTGGCCCTGGCGGTTCACCACCCGGATGTGCCAGGTTTTCATGGCCAGCGTCTGGCCTTTGGCCCAGAACCAGCTGAAGTACACCCCAAACACCACAACCAAAAACGCCTGCTGGGCGTGGCGGTTGTCCAAGGCATGTCGGGTTTGTGTGAGTGTGCTGAACAGGTAGCCGGCGATGAACACCACCCCAAACAACAGCATCCCTTCGTACAACCAGCAGGCCATGCGCCGCCGCAAAGGGGGGGCTTGCAAAACGGGCTCGGGGGGGCTGGTGGTCATGAAAACAAGGCGTCTGGCCGCGTGCTGCGCGAAAGTGCGATAATACCGGGTTGCAAGACATCACCGGCAAACGGGTCAAGGTCGCGCGGAACCATCCGCCCATGGCTTTGGCCTCAAGTCCCGAGGCGTCCCCACAAGGGCTGACCAAGGGGCACCCAAGGTTTTTCGTTTCAGAAATTCTCGAAAGGTTCATCATGGACAACCACAAGGCAGAAACCGCCTCCGTCACGGCCGCCGCAGGCCAACACCCTGTTTCCGAAGAGCTGATGGGCGCCGACATCATGGTCCGCGCCTTGCAGGCCGAAGGCGTCAAACACATTTGGGGTTACCCAGGTGGCGCCGTTCTGTACATCTACGACGCGCTCTACCGCCAAAACACCATCCAGCACGTGCTGGTGCGCCACGAACAAGCCGCGGTGCACGCTGCCGACGGTTTCGCCCGCGCCACCGGTGAGGTGGGTGTGGCCTTGGTCACCTCGGGCCCTGGCCTGACCAACGCGGTCACCGGCATCGCTACCGCGTACATGGACAGCATCCCCATGGTGATCATTTCTGGCCAGGTGCCCACCGCGGCCATCGGGCTCGATGCCTTCCAGGAATGCGACACCGTGGGCATCACCCGGCCCATCGTCAAGCACAACTTCCTGGTCAAGGACGTGCGCGATCTGGCCGAGACCATGAAAAAGGCGTTCCACATCGCCCGCAGCGGCCG
>JBEBBB010000146.1:0-4286 GCA_041158605.1 Pseudomonadota bacterium | reverse complement strand
CTTGTCCAGTTGCAGTTGTTGAATATCCACAGGGTGGTGTGTGTCAAATAGCTGCGAGACAGTCTAGCACCTTGCAGCCCCCGCCTCCTCCCGCAGTCGCATCAAAGCCAGCAAAACCCGGTTGGCCGGCGCAGGCAACCCCAGTCGATCGGCTTCACGAAGCACCCAACCGTTCAAGTGGTTGATTTCACTGGGCTTGCCCCGGGCCAGATCTTGGGCGGTGGACGAATGTTGGTGGGGCATGGTTTGCGCGATAGCCCGCACCATCGTTTGAATGTCGGTCGGTAGGGCCACCTGGTGGGCCCGCGCCACACGCACGCACTCATCCACCACATCGCGCATCACCTCGGGAACACCAGCGCCAGCCCACAAGAGGCCATAAGGCAAACCCGACAAAGCGGACATCGCGTTGTACGCACAGTTGATCACCAACTTGGTCCACAACGCGGCGGGTACATGGTCCGACACCTCCACCGCCACCCCTGCAGACCTCAAGGCCGCCAACAGGGGCTCCCCGCCGGCCACCGACCCCATCACCAGCTCGCCACGGCCATGGTGCCTCACATGACCGGGGGCGGGCATATCAACCGCCACATACACCGCCACCGGCTCCACGGGCCGGCCCAACACCGCAGACAAACGGGCGGCGTTGTCGACACCGTTCTGGAAAGACAAGACCCCAGCACTTGGTGGCAAAAAGGGGCGTATCGCCTCACCGGCGGTTTCGGTGTCCCCCGACTTGACACAACACAACACCCAGTCGGCTTCAGCAACCGCCGAAACCGCGGTGGTTGCGCCCACCCACACAGTCTGCATACCCGAGTCCCGCTCCAAGCGCAAACCGTTGGACCGCACCGCAGCGACATGTGCGGACCGTCCAACCAACACCACATCCACCCCCGCCTGGGCCAAAACAGCGCCGTAATACGACCCCACAGCACCAGCCCCCACCACCACCACACGCATACACCACCTCCTAATTGGCCCCAAGCGATCAGGTATATTCATCACCGGGGGCTGTTCATGGAGTTTATGCCTGTGCTTTACATCCTGGTGGGTCTGTTGGTGGTCATTGTGCTGGCCCTTTGGTTGGGTACGCGGCGGCCTGGGCGCCAGCCGGAACCCTCGCGTCACCGCGAGATACCACCCACACCCCGCCAAGCCCCCGTGGCGCCCCCCCAACACACCCCAGACAACGCGGTGACCCTGCAGCGACCCGCAGCACTCGATGGTTTTGTGAGGGTGCGCCAAGAGCAGTTGCAAGCACCTGAGCGCGATGCGCTGTTGGCCCGCTTGCGCACCATCCCCAGGCCACCCAAGGCCTTGCACCAACTGGTGTCCCCCGAGTTTCTCAACACCGCCACGTCCACCGCCCTCAGCGACATCGTGATGGGCGAATCGCTGGTCGCGGCCAAGGTCTTGGCCATGGTGAACTCACCGGCTTACAACCTGCAGAACCCTGTAGTGGGCATGGGACAGGCCATCACCTTTTTGGGCATGAACACCGTTCGCGCCATCTGCCTGCGTTACCTGCTAGACGACGCCTTTCGCACCCCCAGCCACGCCGGCAGCAGCCCATTCCAACCCGTTTGGAACGCAAGCACCCTCGGCAGCGAACTGTGTTTTCGGGTGGCTCAACACTGGCGCATGCCAGAGGCAGGAGCCCTGTCCACCCATGTGGTGTTGTCCTTTTTGGGCCATTTGGCGGCCACATCGCTGCGCGCACCCGGCACGGCGCAAACAGCGGGTTCTGGATTTTTGGAGCGCTCTCAACTGGAACAAGCACAACTGGGTTTGAGCGCGGCCGAGATCGGAACGCTGCTCATGACCGATTGGGCCCTGCCTGCACCCTTGGTGGCCGATGTGCGGCGCATAGACCACGTGTTAGACGCCGCCACACCGGCGCAGATCCAGGTCGCTTTGGCCTATGCGTCTGCCCGTTTGGCCGAGTGCCTGGCCACCGACCCCAACTTTGACTTGGCGGCATTCGAACCCGCCACCGACAACCCCGACTGGTTCCACCTGCACCAAACCCTGGGCGGTGCCGGTGTTCAACGGTTGTTAGCTTCTTTGCGCACCCCTTCAGTGGGTGGTGCCGTGCAACACATGGCGCGCCAACTGGTCACCGCTGCCCCGTCGAGCAGCCACAACCCCTGATACGTTACAATCAAAGGCTTGGTCTGCAACAAGGGCGCCCTTGTTGACCAGAGCCATGCGGCTGTAGCTCAGTGGATAGAGTATTGGCCTCCGAAGCCAAGGGTCGTGGGTTCGATCCCCGCCAGCCGCACCACCCCACACGCGGGTTTAGCTCTGCCCCGTTAAGACCGCAACCTGCTCACGCAAGCGCTGGTTTTCAAGGGTCAGCTCTTGGACCCGCTGGCGCAAGCGCTGCAACTCATCGGCGGGGTCACCAGCCGACACATCGACATCCAAAGCCGTGGCCTCCCGGTGCTTGCGCTTGGCCTCCCGCACCCGCTTCGCGGCCTGCTTGAGCCCTTGTGCGCCCTCGTGGGCCGCTTGCTGCTGCTCGGCCGCCGGCAAAGTGGCCACAGCGGCGGCCGCGTTCAAAGACAAGGCCCCAGCCTTCACAGCGTCGAGCACTTCGGGCGTGGCCTGTTTGTGGATTTTTTCGATCATCACCACCTGGCCACTCGACAAGCGGGCGGCGCGGGCCACGTCTTCCCGGCTCTTGAGCGGTTGGCTCAAAGCGGCGATCTCGGGTGTGGGTTCACCCTCCCAAGGGACCTCGGTGGCGGCCTCAGCGCCTGTGGCCACCGGCTGGGCCAGGTAGGCCGCACGGCGCTGCGCCACAATGTCGCGCTTGCGCAGCGCCAGCACACCGCGCTGGAAGTCTGACACGCTGCGGCGGCCGAGGTGCTGGTCGATCATCCACAGGTGCACATCCTCCAGGCTTTTGAACAAGGTGCTCTGCACCGTTTGGTACGGCAAGCCATGCTTGCTGCAAATCTCGAACCGGTTGTGGCCATCAACCAGCACATCGCCCCACAGCACCAAAGCGTCGCGGCACCCCTCGGCCAACAGGCTGCGCTCCAGCGCGCTGTGCTCGTCGGGGGTGAGCGGGTCAATGTAGGCTTTGAGGGAGGGGTCGACAGTGATGGTCATGTGGGGTTGCGCGGGCGGCCAGGGTCCCAACAGGGGTCGCACACGCAGAATGTGCGGGAACCCCGCGTGTCATGCGGGAAGCACAAATGAAAACGCCCAACTGAGAGCAGTTGGGCGCTTGATTTTGGTGGCCTGGGACGGAATCGAACCATCGACACGCGGATTTTCAATCCGCTGCTCTACCAACTGAGCTACCGGGCCTAAGCTTTAAATTATAGCACCAGTTTCAATCCAACTCAACGTTGCCCGTCGTGCACCGCCACTTTGTCCTTGGTCAAACCGCCCAAGCGCGCGTGCACCCTCCCACCGGTACCCATAACCAACGCAAAGAGGATTTCGTTGGGTCTGGGGGCGTCTTGTATGCCTATTTCCATGCTGTTGTAGTGGCTGCGCACATAACTGGCATGGATGTAATGCAAGGGCACCATCAAGCGGTAGCCCGTGGCGGCAACCGCTTTGCTGGCAGGAACCATGGCCTTGGGCTCACCCAGAACGGCCCGCATGGCCCAACCACCAGCCTCGTGCCACACCGCACCATGCTCCATTTCGCCGTTGACCCCCACGATGGCGGCTTTGCTGTAGACCTCCACATTCTCTGAACCCAGGGTGTCTACCAACTCTTGGGCCAGAAGGGTACCCAAAGACCGAAGCTCGGCCATAAAGGGCATGAGATCCGGCTCGTAACGGCCTGCATAAGGGTTCTCTATCACCGCACAAGCGGCGGCCAGCTTCAGCGGCTTCTCAGCCACCGGACCACCATCATGGTGAATGGTCTCTACCGTGAGACTGCGTTTGCGAATGTGTATCAGTGTCATGAGGAGCTCTCAAGGTTGTTGGTGGCGGACACAAGGCCCACTCCACCGGTTCAGTTTTTGGGGATCTTGGCGTCGTTAACCACCTGCACCCATTTTTGGGTTTGGCCAGACACCATGTTCTTCATCTCTTCCGGGGTGCTACCCCTGACAACGCCACCCATGTCTTCCAAGCGGCTTTTCACGGCTGGCACCAGCAAGGCTTTTTGCAGCTCTGCGTTCAGCCGATCGATGATGGGGCGAGGGGTACCGGTTGGGGCCATCAACCCGGCCCAAGATTCCACGTCGTACCCGGCGACGCCTTGTTCGGCCACAGTGGGCACCTCTGGCAAACCCTGCCACCGCTGAGGC
>JBEBBB010000145.1:0-3610 GCA_041158605.1 Pseudomonadota bacterium | reverse complement strand
GGCTGGCTGGCCTTGGCCGCACCGCTGCTGACCACCGCACTGTGGCCCGTGGCCAGCCTGCTGCTGCTGGCACCCCAGCGCCGGGCCCACGACCCCGATGACAACCGCCCCCTTTGACCCGCTGCCATGACCGCGCTGCGTGACGTAGAAGCCGACCTGTCGCGGTTCCGCACCCGTGGGTGGGTGGCCGTGCTGGGTGTGCTGGTGGCGTTTGGCCTGGTGGCGGCGCGGGCGGTGTATTTGCAGGTGGTGCGCCACGAAGACTTGAAAGCCCAGGCCGAGAGCAACCGCACCGCCGTGCTGCCCATCGTGCCGCACCGGGGCCTGATCCTGGACCGCAACGGCGTGGCCCTGGCCACCAATTACTCCGCCTACACACTGGAAATCACCCCGTCGCGGGTCAGCAACGTGGAGGATGTGATTGACGAACTCGCCACGCTCATCGACATACAGTCCCGCGACCGCCGCCGCTTCAAACGCCTGCGCGAAGAGTCGCGCAACTTCGACTCGCTGCCCATCCGCACCCGCCTGACCGACGAAGAAGTGGCCCGCTTCACCGCACACCGCTACCGCTTTCCGGGCGTGGAAATCAAGGCGCGTTTGTTTCGCCAGTACCCCCATGGGGAAACCGCCAGCCATGTGGTGGGCTACATCGGGCGCATCAACCGGGCCGAGAAAACGCAAATGGACGACTGGGCCGAAGAAGACCAGGCGAACTACCGGGGCACGGAATACATCGGCAAGCTGGGCATCGAGCAAAGTTTTGAGCGCGAGCTGCACGGACTGACCGGCTTCGACCAGATTGAAACGTCCGCCGGTGGCCGCGCCGTGCGCACCCTGACACGCACCCCCGCCACCCCGGGCAACACCGTGGTGCTGACGCTGGACATCAAACTGCAAAAACTGGTGGAAGACATGTTCGGTGAACGCCGTGGGGCCTTGGTGGCGCTGGACCCGCGCAACGGCGAGGTGCTGGCGTTTGTCAGCAAACCCACCTTTGACCCCAACCTGTTTGTGGACGGCATCGACGTTGAGAACTGGAAAATGCTCAACGAATCCATCGAAAAACCGCTGCTCAACCGCGCCCTGCGCGGCACCTACCCCCCTGGCTCCACCTACAAACCGTTCATGGGGCTGGCGGCACTGGCCACGGGCAAACGCGCAGCAGGCACCGTCATCAACGACCCCGGTTACTGGATGTTTGGCAACCACCGCTTTCGCAGCCACGGCGACGAGGGGCTGGGCGGGGTGGACCTGTACCGCAGCATCGTCAAGTCCAGCAACGTGTATTACTACTCACTGGCCAACGAGCTGGGGGTGGACACCATGCACGACTTCATGGCGCCCTTGGGCTTCGGTCAAATCACCGGCATCGACCTGAAAGGCGAGGTCAGGGGCGTGCTGCCCAGCCAGGCCTGGAAGCGCCGCACCTACAAACGGCCGGAGCAACAACGTTGGTACGCGGGTGAAACCATCTCGCTGGGCATTGGCCAGGGCTACAACAGCTTCACCATGCTGCAGCTGGCACAGGCCACGGCCATCGTGGCCAACAAAGGGGTCAAACACAAACCCCACCTGGGGCTGGCCACCGAAGACGCGGTGAGCCGCCAGCGCCACGCCCTGCCCTTGCCGGAACCCGACAACCTGGGGCTCAACCCCGCTCACATCGACGCGGTCAACCGGGCCATGGTGGGGGTGACGGTGGAAGGCACCTCCACCCGCGTGTTTGCGGGCGCGCCCTACACCAGCGGCGGCAAAACCGGCACAGCCCAGGCCGTGACCATCGGGCAAAAAGACAAATACGACGCACGCAAGATGGAAGAACACCAGCGCGATCACTCGCTGTACATCGCGTTTGCCCCGGCCGACGCGCCCCGCGTGGCCTTGGCCATCGTGGTGGAAAACTCGGGCTTTGGCGCGGCACACGCCGCCCCCATTGCCCGGCGCGTGTTCGATTACGTGCTGATGGACCAATACCCCAGCGAAGACGATTTGGCCGCCGTGCAAAAAGGCCACGCCTCGGCCCCCATGGGCAAACCGCGCAAAGCCAGCGAAGTGCCCTGGCCTGCCGCCGACACCCCCGTCAGCCCCGCCCCGGTCAAGTGAACCGTCGCCGCGCTGCGCGCACCGCGGTTCGTCAGGCGTAAGCCGTCCAGCCTGTTTTCAACAACAGCGCCCCCACCACCAGCATGAAAAACACGCGCACAAAGCCTGCGCCGTGTTTCAAGGCCAGGCGTGTGCCCAACACGCTGCCCACCACGTTGGCCACCGCCATGACGGCCACGAGGTGCCACCACACATGGCCCGTCCAGGCGAACAGGGACAAAGCCGCCAAATTGGACGCCGTGTTCAACAATTTGGCGGACGCGCTGGCATGCAAAAAGTCGTACCCCAGCCACCGCACCAGCAAAAACACAAAGAAACTGCCCGTGCCAGGGCCAAAGAAACCGTCGTAAAACCCCACCACCAGGCCCAGAACGCCCATGGCTGCCACCTCGGCGGCGCCGGTCAAACGCGGGGCGTGGTGTTGCCCCAGGTCTTTGCGCCACAAGGTGTACAGAAAAACGGCCAGCAACACCACGGGCAAGATGCGCCGCAAAAACTCGGGCGACACATTGGTGACGGTCCAAGCACCGGCAAACGACCCCGCCAGGGCCAACACAGCCCCAGCGCCCAGCGAGCGCCAGCGCAACTGCACACGCCGGGTATAAGACCAGGTGGCCGCCGCCGTGCCCCACACCGACGAGCCCTTGTTCACCCCCAGCAGCGTGGCCGGTGGCGCCGAAGGAAACACCGCAAACAAGGCGGGCAACAAAATCAGACCGCCACCGCCCACAATGGCATCCACAAAACCGGCCAACAGCGAGGCCACGGCAACAAGCAACACGTCCATGGATGAGATTGTGGGGGGTGCGCGCACCAACAAAAACGCCGGCAGAGCCGGCGTTTGAAAAAGCGCCTCTGACGGGCGCTGCATGTGTGTTGTTGTTGGCTTGGGTTGTCTCCTCGGCCTTTTGACAGCGGTGCCGGTTGTGTGCCCGGTCTGTCGCCATCAATGTCACCCATTAATGTAGGGCTATGCCCTGCGCTGGTGCACTGGGGGTAACCCTTGCCATTGGCACAAAAGATGCAACGCGGAACAGCCGCACAGGGGTGCACACCAACGTTGGGAATTCGAATGACCGCTTCTGAAATGCTTGCCACCGCCGCTCACCTGCACGTTGCCATGCGCCGCAAAATGGGGCGCGTCACCGATGTGGAGTGGATGGCCAGCAACCCTGCTTACGCCGAAGCCATGACCAGGCTGGCCGCCGACCACGCGGCAACCCAGGGGGACGAAGATTTGCTGAAGTGGGCCCACAAACTGGCCCAGGCTTGGGCGGACTTGGCGCCCCAGCCCCCCCGCACCGCCACCGCCCGTGTGACCGCCGACCCGGTGCCTGAAGCGCCCACGGCGCGTTACGTGGTGGGCCTGCGCTGCTGAGCGCGGTCGGGCGCAGACGCGTCAGTCGCCGCGCATGATCCAGCGGGCGGCCTTCTCGGCCATCATCAGCGTGGGGCTGTTGGTGTTGCCACTGGTGATGGTGGGCATGGCCCCCGCGTCCACCAC
>JBEBBB010000144.1:0-5976 GCA_041158605.1 Pseudomonadota bacterium | reverse complement strand
GAATCTTCAACGGAGTAGCGGTAAGCCGCCCGGGGTTTGAACCAATTGCCATACGCAAAACCCACCACCACGCCGTCTTGTTCGGCCACCAACCAGGGCAGCTGGCGGTTGAGCACGTCTTGGCGGCGCGTGGCCATGTCGGTCGCGCTGGGCGGCTCGGTCTCAAAGGTGCCGGTGCCGTGCAACACGTGGTGTCCGTAGATGCCGGCAATGGCCGGCAGGTCGGTGTCTAGGCTGGGTCGGATCAAGAGCATGGCCCATTATCGCAGACAGGGCTATAATCCGAGGTTTTGCGGCGTTTCGCTGGCCGGGTGGCCAGTCGTGTGTCTCAACCGTTGCGAAATACCCCACCCACCCGAAAGATTCAACATGGTTGTTATTCGACTCTCCCGCGGCGGCGCCAAAGCCCGTCCCTTCTACAACATCGTGATCGCTGACAAGCGCAGCCGCCGCGACGGTCGTTTTATCGAGCGTATCGGTTTCTACAACCCCCTGGCCAAAGGTGGTGAAGAGCCCCTGCGCATTGCCCAAGACCGCCTGACCCATTGGTTGGCTGTGGGTGCCCAAGCCTCCGAAACCGTTGAGCGCCTGATCAAAAAGGCCGCCCCCAAAGCCGCCTGACATGGCCGTTCTCCCCGGCCTGTCTGCCGCCACCTTGCCGCCCGACGCGGTGGAGGTGGGGCGCTTGCAGGAGGCCTGGGGCATCAAGGGTTGGTTGCGGCTGCACGCCCACAGCGCCGACCCCAAGGTGTTGCTGCACGCCAAGCGCTGGTACCTCACACCGCCCCAGGGCCGTTACGCCCGGGGTTTTGGCGCTTTTGCCGGCGTGGTATCGGTTCAGGTGGCCGACATCAAGACCCACGCCGATGGCTTGGTCGCCCAGCTGGCCGAGGTGCCTGACCGCAACGCCGCCGAGGCCCTGAAGGGGGCTTCTGTGCTGGTGGCCCGTAGCGATTTCCCGCCGTCCAGCAACCCCGACGAGTTTTATTGGGTTGACCTGATAGGCCTGCGGGTGGTCAACCGCGAAGGGTTGGACCTGGGTGTGGTGCACGACCTCCTGCCCACCGGCCCGCATTCGGTGCTGTGTATCGAATACCCCAGCGGCGACAAAACCCTGGAGCGCATGATTCCCTTTGTGTCGGTGTACGTGGACGGGGTCGATTTGGCTGGCCGTTGCATCACCGTCGACTGGCAACCCGACTATTGAGCGCCGTGGCGGCGCCGCCACACATGCGTTTTGACGTCATCACCCTGTTTCCCGAGCTGTTTGGCCCTTTTTTGAGCCACGGCATCACCCGCCGTGCCTTTGAAACCCGCCAGGTGGATGTGCGCTTGTGGCAACTGCGCGACTTTGCCGATGGCAACTACCGCCGGGTGGACGACAGGCCCTTTGGGGGCGGGCCGGGTATGGTCATGATGGCCGACCCCCTGTACCGCTGTTGGCAGGCCATCCGGGCCGACCGTGCCGAGGCGATGCCTGCCCCAACGGTGTTGTTTTCGCCTATAGGCCAGCGTTTGAGCCACCCGGTGGTGGCCGGGTTGTCTGGTGGGCCGGGCGCCATTTTGCTGTGTGGCCGTTACGAAGGCATGGACCAGCGTTTTGTGGACGCGTGTGTGGATGTGCAGCTCAGCTTGGGTGACTTTGTGCTGTCTGGTGGCGAAATCCCCGCCATGGCCTTGTTGGACGCCGTGGCCCGTTTGCAGCCCGGCGTGCTGAACGACGCCGGCAGCCACCAGCAAGACAGTTTCAACCCTGCGTTGGATGGTCTGTTGGATTGTCCCCATTACACCCGGCCAGAGGTGTGGACCGGCCCGGCCGGTGACGTGCCCGTTCCCGAGGTGCTGCTGTCTGGGCACCATGGCCGCATCGAGGCCTACCGGCGTGATCAGCGCTTGGCCACCACCGCCCGTTGGCGGCCCGACGTGCTGGCCGCCGTCCGTGCAGCCGGCGGGTTGAGCGCTGACGACGAAAAGGCCTTGCGCTGAGGTGGTGGGTGGTCGCCCAAGGGCCCTTGATGCTTTGGCGCTTGGCGGGCTATAATGGGAGGCTTTTCGATCCTCTGCTTGGCCGCCCGACCGGTTGACCCAACGTCACCCCAGGGCCTTTAGTGCAGCGTAAGCACGATCGTTTCAAAGGAAGCCATGAACCTGATCCAGGTCCTCGAGCAAGAGGAAATCGCCCGTCTGGGCAAAGAAATCCCCGCATTCGCCCCCGGTGACACCGTCATCGTGAGCGTGAACGTGGTGGAAGGCAACCGCAAGCGGGTGCAGGCCTACGAAGGTGTGGTGATCGCTCGCCGCAACCGTGGTTTGAACTCCAGCTTCATCGTCCGCAAAATCTCCAATGGTGAAGGTGTGGAGCGCACGTTCCCCCTGTACAGCCCCCGCATTGCCAGCATCGAGGTCAAGCGCCGCGGTGATGTGCGCCGTGCCAAGCTGTACTACCTGCGCCAGCGCAGCGGCAAATCCGCTCGCATCAAGGAAAAGCTGGGCGCTTGATAGCTGGCGGCTTCAGGCCGCTGGGCGTTTGCCAAAAACCGCTGGGGCTCTTGGGCCACCAGCGGTTTTTTTTGGGGCGTTTTACAGCTCTTCGACCCGCAAAGGGGGGTAGCTGTCCCAACTTTGGCACCCGGGGCACTGCCAAAAATACTGACGCGATTCAAAACCACACGCGGCGCAGCGGTAGCGTTTGAGGGGTTCGGCGGCTTTGTCCAGGGCTGCCCGAAGGTAGGGCTCTTGTTCGGCATCACCCAAGGGGGAGCCCGCAAACCACAGGGTTGCGGCCACCAGTGAACGCTCTTTTTTCAAGTGTTCAATGTAGAGCGCGCGACCCGCTGCCGGGTCGGTCTGGAGGCTGGCCAGGGCTTGGGTCACGTCCAGTGATGGGGGGTGGGTGGCCTCGTAGCGTTTGAGCAAACGCTCTGCCAGGGTTTCGTCTTGGCACACCCGGGCCCATTGCACCAGGTTGTGCGCCACCAAGGGCAGGTGCCCGGGGGCATGTGTGCTCAGGCCTTCCAGCGCGTCCAGCGCTCCCCTGGTGTTGCCCAGCCGTTGGCAGGTGTCGGCCAAGGCGATCCAAGCCCGGGCGGAGGTGGGGGTCTCTTGCACCAGTTGTTTGAGCAGGGTGAGCGCATCCACCATTTGGTTTTGGCGGAGCAGGGCGTCAGCCATTTCACAGCGGTGTTGTGCCTGGCGCAGCTGAAAAGACCCCTGGCCGCTGGCCTCCAGTTGGCCCGACACCGTGTGGGCGTGGGGCCAATCGCGTGAGCGCTCATAAATGGCCAGCAGGGCCAGCCGTGCCTCACCTTCGTAGGGTGTGCCCTCCAGTTTGACCAGGGCCTGTTCGGCCCGGTCCAGCAGGCCTGCTTTGAGGAAATCCAAGGCCAGCGCGTGTTGGGCCCTTTGGTGGTCTTTGTCTGCCAAGTCACCCCGGGCCAGGAGGTGTTCGTGCACACGCACCGCCCGGTCGTAATCGCCACGGCGGCGGAACAGGTTGCCCAAGGCAAAGTGCAGCTCCGAGGTGTCTGGGTCGTTTTGAACCGCCTCGATAAAGGCGTCTATGGCCTGGTCTTGTTGTTCGTTGAGCAGGTGGTTCAAACCCCGAAAGTAGGCACGCGGTGCTTGTCGGCTTTCGATGCGCCACTGCCGCAGGTCAAAACGCGACGCGAGCCAGCCCAGCCCAAAAGCCAGCGGAAGACCCCAGAGCAGCCAAGTGAAGTCAAATTCCATGGGGCGGTGCCTGGGTGGTCGTGTCGGGGGGGGCGTCGGGTTGGGGCGGGTTGGGGGCTGTGGCCAGTGGGGGTGCAAGGTAGGGGGCTTGTTTGGCCGCTTTGCGGGCGCGCCACCACAAGGGCAGCATCACCACGATGCCCAAGCCCACACCCAACACCAGCGCGGCCAACAACACCAGCACCAAGGGTGCGTACCAGTGCGCTCCAAAAAACAGGTTGACTTTGACCGCTCCCTGGTTATTCAGGGCAAAAGCGAACAACACAAAAAAAATGGCTGCCTTGAGCAGCCATACCAGGTACTTCACGGCGTCCCCTACAAGGAAACACCATTGTAACGGTCAGGGCGTGCGGCCCTTGGGGGTGTCGGCCATCTCGCGGGTGCGGGTGTCGACTTGTTCGCGCAAGGCTTTGCCCGGCTTGAAATGGGGCACGCGTTTTTCGGGAATGGCCACGCTTTCGCCCGAACGGGGGTTGCGGCCCATGCGGGGCGAGCGTCGGGTGACCGAAAAGCTGCCAAAACCCCGGATTTCGATGCGGTGCCCTTTGACCAGGGCGTCGGACATCGCTTCCAGTATGGCTTTGACGGCCATTTCCGCGTCGCGTTGCCCCAGTTGGGCAAAACGGCTCGAAAGGGCTTCCACCAGGTCGCTGCGGGTCATGGTCTGTTGCATGCAAAAGTGACCTTCACGCCCTGGCACCGGGGTGCCAGGGCGGGTGGGGTCACGGGTTGCTTATCAGCCGTTGTTGTCCAGCTTGGCGCGCAGCAGGGCGCCCAGGCTGGTGGTGCCGGCGTTGCCAGCGTTCTGGCTCAGGCTGGCCATGGCTTCTTGCTGGTCGGCTTGGTCTTTGGCCTTGATCGACAACTGGATGTTGCGGGTCTTGCGGTCCACGTTGACCACCACAGCGGTGACTTCGTCGCCTTCTTTCAGCACGTTGCGGGCGTCTTCCACGCGGTCGCGGGAGATTTCAGAAGCGCGCAGGTAACCCAGGATGTCTTCGCCCAGGTCGATTTCAGCGCCTTTGGCATCCACGGTCTTGACCTTACCGGTCACGGTGGCGCCTTTGTCGTTGATCGACACAAAGGTGGTGAAGGGGTCGGAGTCCAGCTGCTTGATGCCCAGGCTGATGCGCTCGCGCTCGACGTCCACGCCCAGCACGATGGCTTCAACTTCTTGGCCTTTCTTGTAGTTGCGCACGGCGGTTTCGCCGGTTTCGTTCCAAGACAGGTCAGACAGGTGCACCAAGCCGTCGATGCCAGCGGCCAGGCCCACGAACACGCCGAAGTCGGTGATGGACTTGATGGGGCCTTTGACACGGTCGCCACGCTTGGTGGCTTCGGCGAACTCGTGCCAGGGGTTGGCCTTGCACTGTTTCATGCCCAGGCTGATGCGGCGCTTGTCTTCGTCGATTTCGAGGACCATGACCTCCACCTCGTCACCCAGGGAGACGATCTTGTTGGGGGCGATGTTTTTGTTGGTCCAGTCCATTTCGGAGACGTGCACCAAGCCTTCGATGCCAGGTTCCAGTTCCACAAACGCGCCGTAGTCGGCGATGTTGGTGACCTTGCCGAACATGCGGGTGGTGGCGGGGTAGCGGCGTGCAACGCCCATCCAGGGGTCGTCGCCCATCTGTTTCAGGCCCAAGGACACGCGTTGTTTTTCGGTGTCGAACTTGAGCACTTTGGCCGTGATCTCTTGACCGGCCTGCACCACCTCGGAGGGGTGGCGGACACGGCGCCAGGCCATGTCGGTGATGTGCAACAGACCGTCGATACCGCCCAGGTCCACGAAGGCACCGTATTCGGTGATGTTTTTGACCACGCCGTTGACGATGGAGCCTTCTTTCAGGGTTTCCATCAGTTTGGCGCGCTCTTCGCCCATGGAGGCTTCGACCACGGCACGGCGGCTCAGCACCACGTTGTTGCGCTTGCGGTCCAGCTTGATGACCTTGAATTCCAGGGTCTTGTTTTCGTAGGGCGACAGGTCTTTGGTGGGACGGCTGTCAACCAGGGAGCCGGGCAGGAAGGCGCTGATGCCATTGACCATGACCTTGAGGCCGCCTTTGACCTTGGCGCCGGTGGTGCCGGTCACGAAGTCGCCGGATTCCAGGGCTTTTTCCAGGGCCATCCAGGAGGCCAGGCGCTTGGCCTTGTCGCGGCTCAGCAGGGTGTCGCCGTAACCGTTTTCAACGGCGTCGATGGCCACGGACACGAAGTCGCCCACTTGGACTTCGATCTCGCCCTGGT
>JBEBBB010000143.1:0-8388 GCA_041158605.1 Pseudomonadota bacterium | reverse complement strand
GGGCATAACCACACCGGTTGCAGATGCCCTGGACGCGATGCTGGACGCTGCCAACGCCGCGCTGTGCGCAGAGGCTGCAGGTGCCGTTGAAGCATTGATCCACCACACGGCGGAGCACCTGCGAACCCGCAAACAGTTTGGTGCACCACTGGCCAAGTTCCAGGTCCTGCAGCACCGTTTGGCCGATATGGTCATTGGGCTGGAACAGCTCAAATCGATGGCTTGTGCCGCTACCGCAGCTTTACACAGCACCGACACACAACAACGTCGCCGGGTCGTTTCTGCGGCCAAGGTCTTCTCCAGCCAGCAGGGCCGGCAGATCGGTCTGGCAGCCATCCAGATGCACGGTGGCATGGGAATGACTGACGAATGCCGGGTAGGCCATTACACCAAGCGTTTGATGGTCATCGGCCAACTGCTGGGAGACCACGCCTGGCACCTGAAACGCTTGATCGGAGCAAGCTGACACCAACACCCATCCAACGTCTGATACCCACCACAAACAGGAGACTACACATGATCAAGCGAAAAATTTGGAGCGCTATCTTGGCCAGCGCGGTGCTGGGCCTGGGGCTGAACGCGCACGCGCAAGCCACAGACAAGCCCGTGATCAAATTCTTGGTGGGTTTTCCCCCAGGTGGCTCGACCGACACCATCGCCAGGCTCTTGGCGGACAAAATGTCCACGGTCCTCAAACAACCCATCGTGGTAGAGAACAAACCCGGTGCAGGTGGAAGGCTGGCGGCCCAGGCCCTCAAAATGGCAGCTGGCGATGGGCTGACTTACATGATCGCCCCCAATGCCACGCCGGTTTTTCAAACACTGCTGTACCCGCAAGCCGAGTTGAAGTACGACATGCTCATGGACTTCACGCCAGTCGGGATGATCGCTTCCTACCCCATGGCCCTCGCCGTCAACGCCCAGACCGGTCTCAAAACAGCCAAAGACTATACCAACTGGGTCAAGAACAACCCGAAAAACGCCAGCTTCGGAACCGCCGGTGCTGGAGGGCAAACCCACTTCACCGGCGTGCAACTCGGCAAAGCCATAGGCACCGACCTGCAGGTGGTGCCCTACCGCGGTAACGGGCCGTTGGTGACAGACCTGTTGGGCGGCCAAGTGCCGGCCGGGATCATGACAGCGGGCGACATCCTGCCCCATCAAAAGGCCGGCAAGGTGCATGTATTGGGTGTATTTGGTGCGAAGCGCTCGCCCCTCATGCCGGATGTCCCCACCTTCACCGAACAAGGTGTCACCGTGAACACAGGCGATGCCTGGACAGGCATGTGGGCGCCAGCGAAAACACCACAACCGGTGATGGAGCGCATGGAAAACGCTCTGAAGTATGCCCTGGCCTTGCCCGAGGTGCGGGACGTCCTCATCAACAAGGCCACGCTCAACCCAGATTTCCGCTCCTCCGCCGACATGGACAAACTTCAGCGCGCCGAACTGGCCTACTGGGGCCCCATCATCAAAGCGACTGGGTTCAAGCCCGAACAATAAAACCCACCAAGACAGGCCACACATGAGCTTGAACGGAAAAGCCGCCATCGTTGGCGCTTACGAACACCCCACCCGGCTCGCAACGGGCCTGTCTGTGGTGCGCTTGCATGCGGATGTGGCCAAAGGCGCGTTGGCCGACGCAGGCCTCGACAAGTCGGATATCGATGGCTACTTCTGCGCAGGCGACGCTCCGGGCTTGGGCACCGCCACGGTGGCCGAGTACCTGGGGCTCAAACTGCGCCACGTCGACTCCACCGAGTGTGGCGGTTCGGCCCCCATCCTGCACGTGGCACACGCCGCCGAGGCGATCGCCGCAGGGCGCTGCAACATCGCTTTGGTCACACTCGCCGGCCGCCCCCGGGCCATGTTGGAAGAAGCGAAGGCCGCAGCAGCAGCGGGTTCTGGGCCGGCCAAAGGGCCACCCAAAACAGCACTCAAACCCCCTGACCCAGACGCCCCAGAACTGGCTTTCGAAATGCCTTACGGCCCGGCCACGCAAAACCTCTATGCCATGGTGGCCAAACGCCACATGTACGAATTTGGCACCACCCGCGAACAGTTGGCCTGGATCAAGGTGGCTGCTTCGCAACACGCCCAGCACAACCCCAACGCCATGTTGCGCAAAGTGGTCACGGTAGACGACGTGCTCAACTCCCCCTTGGTGAGCGACCCCTTGCACCGGCTCGATTGCTGCGTCATGAGTGACGGTGGTGGCGCGGTGGTTGTAGCGAAACCCGAGATCGCGCGGGAACTCGCTCGGACAAGCGGCCGCCCGGTGGTGATAGTGCGGGGTACCGGAGAAGCGCCCAAACACGGGATGGGTGGACAAATCGATCTAACTTACTCTGCCGCGGCTTGGTCAGGGCCCATGGCTTTTGCTGAGGCGGGTGTATCACCCAACGATATCCAATACGCATCGCTGTACGACAGCTTCACCATCACGGCGCTGATACAGCTGGAAGACTTGGGTTTTTGCAAAAAAGGCGAGGGTGGGCGGTTCGTGATGGACGGCAACCTGATCGCTGGCGTGGGCAAGTTGCCTTTCAACACCGATGGTGGCGGTCTGTGCAACAACCACCCAGCCAACCGGGGCGGCATGACCAAAATCATAGAAGCCGTGCGGCAGTTGCGAGGTGAGGCCCACCCTGCCGTGCAGGTACCCAACTGCGCCTGGTCCCTGGCCAACGGCATCGGTGGGGCCCTGGCGTCACGCCATACCGCCGCTACCCTCATCATGGAGCGCGTCTGACATGCGGCCCATTCCAGCCCCCAAAGCCCTGCCCGAAACCCAAGCCTACTGGACTGCAGCCGACGAAGGCCGATTGCTCGTCAAACGTTGCAACAGCTGTGGCCGGTTTCACCACTACCCGCGCGACATCTGCCCCCACTGCCTGAGCGCTGACACGGTCTGGCAAGACGCAGCGGGCACCGGTACCGTGTACTCGTTCAGCACCATGGGCGTGGGTGATGCGGCCTACACGCTGGCCTTCGTCACCCTGGCCGAGGGCGTGACACTGATGACCAACCTCGTCGATTGCGACCCCAACGCAGTTCGCATTGGAGACCCCGTCAAGGTGGTCTTCAAGCCCTCCAACGGCGGCCACGCTGTGCCCATGTTCACCCCGGTTTGACGAAAGCCACGGCCATGAACCTTTCACAAACACCCCGCAAAGGGCCTTTGTCACGCTTCACCATTTTGGACGCGTCACGCGTGCGGGCCGGCCCCACGGCCATACGGACCTTTGCCGACCTGGGCGCGCGCGTTATCAAACTGGAAATCCCGCCAGGTGCACCCGGGGGAGACGACATGATCGGCGGTCGTGACCACAACCGCGCCGATTACGAAAACCTGCACCGCAACAAGGAGAGCCTGACCCTGAACATGAAGACGCCTGAGGGGCTGGCCATCTTGCATGAACTGGTCAAAAAGGCGGATGTGTTCATTGAAAATTACCGTCCCGACGTGAAGTACCGGTTGGGCATCGGCCCGGAGGACCTCCACCGGCTCAACCCACGGTTGGTCTATGCCAGCATTTCGGGCTTTGGGCAGGACGGCCCTTACGCGAATTGGCCAGGTTTCGACTCGATTGCACAGGGCATGGGTGGTCTCATGAGTGTGACAGGGCAACCGGGGGAGGGCCCAATGCGTGTCGGCATCCCTATCGCTGACCTGTGTTCTGGCCATTTCTGCGCCCAGGCCATCATGGCGGCCCTGCTGGAACGCGAGGTTTCGGGTCAGGGCGATTGGGTGCAAACATCCCTGCTCGAATCACAAATCGCGATGCTGGATTTCCAGGCTGCTCAATGGCTGATCGACAGCAAAGTACCCCAATCAACGGGCAATGAACACCCCCTGACCGTGCCCACAGGGGTGTTTCAGACCGCCGACGGTTACATCAACCTTGCAGCCATCGGCAATACCATGTTCAAACGCCTTTGCATCGCAATCGAAAGACCAGAACTCGTTGACGAGGCTGGTTTCGGCACCGATCCAGAACGCGTTCAAAACCGAGCCCGGGTGAACGCCGCGGTGGGTGCGGCCTTCCTGCAACGCAGCACAGCCGACTGGACCGATCGGTTACTGAAGGCGGGTGTGCCCTGTGGCCCTATCTACACCGTGGACAAGGTGTTTGCCGACCCACAGGTGCAACATTTGGGCATGGCCCGCACCATGCAACACCCGGATTTGGGCGAGGTACCGGTGGTGGGTTTGCCCATGAATTTTTCACGCCACCCGCGCAGCGAGGGAGCCCTCACCCCGGCGCCCCACCAGGGGGATCAAACCCAGGCGATTCTGAGCGACCTCGGATACAACGAAGAGCGGATCGCCGACTTGCGCGCCCGTTTTGTGGTGTAAGCACCAAGGCCTCCAACCAGAAGCAGGACACCCCATGGCCCGACTTGTTGCCGCTTTCGGCTCATCCCACAGCATCATGCTGGTTTCGCAACGCGAAGACTGGCAGCACCACTTCAAGGTGATCGACCCCAAAAACCCCCACTATTACGACAAACAAGGGCACAAAACAGACTACGACACCCTGTTGTCTCAAGCGCCAGCCGGCAGTGAATCCGTGGTCACACCCGAAAGGATGGGGGAGCGTTACGACGCCGCCGAAGCCGCCATGGACAGCTTGCACCAGCGGATAAAGGCGGCCAAGCTGGATGTGCTGCTGGTGGTCGGCGACGACCAAACCGAACTCTTCCGCACCAGCAACAACCCCGCGATCGCGATCTATTACGGCAAGTCCATACGCAACACCGCCCGCGAACCGGCCAGCCCCAACGACAACTGGGTGAAGTCGGCCCGCATGTGGCGCCATGAACCCGTGCACGACCGCGAATACCCGGTCAAACACGACCTGGCCGAGTGGCTGGTTCGCCAACTCTGCGACCGGGACTTTGACATCGCAGCGCTCGACGGCATGGAGCCCGGCAAGTCTGAGGGCCATGCCTTCCAGTTCGTGCACCGCCGGCTGCTAAAGGACCACGAGCTGCCTGTGATCCCCGTCATCCTCAACACCTTCGACCCCCCCAACCAACCCACCCCACGGCGTTGCGTGGCTCTGGGCAAAGCGTTGCGCGAGTTGGTTGCCGCCTGGCCTGAAGACCTGCGGGTTGGTGTGATCGCCTCCGGTGGCTTGAGCCATTTTGTGGTGGACGAGGACCTGGACCAACAGGTGTTAAGCGCGATTCGCCGCAAGGACAGCGCCGCTTTGGCGGCGTTTGACCCCAAGCGCCTGCAAGCCGGCAGTTCTGAAATCCGCAATTGGTTGGTGGTGGGTGAAATGGCACGCGACCTGACCTTGGAGTGGGTTGAGTACGTGCCTGGCTATCGAACCCCCGCCCTGACCGGCACCGGCTTGGCATTCGCTGCTTGGCAAACCCTTGATTGACCCCTTTCAACACACATACACCATGAGCGACCCATACCTCACACGCCTGCGCAGGCTGGACGCTTGCGCCGTCTCCGATGCCCTCGACAAACTGGGCCTCCAGGGCGCCGTCACCGGCTTGCCTTTGCGCAGCACCGGCCCCGGGGGCAACAGCCGCATCGCGGGGCGGGCAGTCACCATGAAAGTCGGGCCGGGCACCCCCCCGCCGGGCCCACCCAAACACCTGGGTTGCACGGCTATCGAACAGGCCAGTACCGACCACATCATCGTGGTAGAGCAACGCAGCGGGGTGGAGGCCGGTTGCTGGGGTGGCTTGCTGACACTGGGGGCGAAAGTCCGCGGCGTGGCAGGGGTGGTGGCCGACGGCCCACTGCGCGATGTCGACGAGACCATCGCCTACGAGTTCCCTGTCTACAGCCGCAGCCTGACTTCGCGCACGGCACGTGGCCGCGTCGTGGAGCTTGGCACCCAATTACCCGTGACCATAGGTGCCGAGGTTGGCGGACAGGTCACCGTCGAGCCTGGCGACTACCTGTTGGCCGATCGCAGCGCAGTGATAGCCATTGCCGCCGCCAACATCGAACGGGTGCTCGAAACAGCCGAGTTGATCGTCGCCAAGGAAGCGGCCATGGCCAAAGCCATTCTGTCTGGAACGCCCATCGGTGAGGTCATGGGCGGCAATTACGAACACATGCTGGAGAACCATTGAGATGAGTCACCAAGACCACAACGTCGAGCGCGCCGCTCGGCTCGATACACCCACTTTGTCCGACGCTCTCGACAAGCTCGGCATCTTGGGCCAATGCTACAAAATCAAACCCCGCAGCAGCGACTTCCGAATGGCAGGTCGCGCATGGACGCTGAAATACGGGCCCGCAGCGAAACCTTGTGGCACGGTGGGCGACTACATCGACGATGTGGCCCCCGGCAGTGTTGTGGTCCTAGACAACAACGGCCGGGAAGACTGCACCGTTTGGGGCGACATCCTGACCGAAATCGCTCACAGAAGGGGCATTGCTGGAACGGTGATCAATGGCATCAACCGCGACACCCACCTGTGCCTCTCCCTGGGCTACCCGGTCTTTTCGATTGACAACTGGATGCGCACTGGCAAAGACCGGGTCCAGGTTGAGGCGACCGGTGTCCCCGTGAACATCGGGGGGGCGCGGGTCGCCCCGGGTGATATTTTGAAAGGCGATACCGATGGCGTGGTCGTGATCCCCAAAGAACACGAGGACCGCGTACTGGAAGCGGCTGAAGCCATTGAGGCCGCCGAAAACCGGATACGGGAAGCCGCTCGCACTGGCATGCGCTTAGACGAAGCCCGCCAACTCAACAAGTACCACAGCCTGCAAACCCGGGAGGGTGCATGAAACGCCACGACCCCAGCTTGACCACCCAAGTCAACATCAACCGGCTGCCCGCTGACCTGGTCGAAACCGCCGCACAACTGCCCACCGCGACCTTGCACGAGGCCGTCAAAAAAATAGGCGCGCTGCCTTCTGCCATCAAGCCCGTGGCACCCCATTTCAAGTGCGCGGGCAGTGCTCTCACGGTGCACTCCCCACCCGGCGACAACCTGTGGTTGCACCGGGCCTTGGCCATCGCTCAACCCGGCGACGTGCTGGTGGTTTTCGCCAACGGCGCCTACGAACACGGCTACTGGGGTGAAATCATGACGACCATGGCGCAGGTCCGTGGCTTGGCGGGACTGGTCATCGACGGCTGCGTGCGGGACGGCGTGCTGCTGGGCGAGATTGGCTTCCCGGTTTTTGCACGCGGTTTGTGCATCCAAGGCACGGGCAAGGACTATGGCGCGATCGGCTGGATCAACCACCCGGTGCTGATGGGTCAGATCACCGTTCACCCGGGTGACCTGGTGGTTGGCGACAGCGACGGGGTGGTCGTGGTGCCACACGCCCTGGCAGCCCAAACGGTGGCCGCCGCTCAACAGCGGGAAACCGATGAGGCGGCCATACTGCAACGGCTGAAAGCCGGTGAGTCCACCATGCAGGTATACGGCTTTGAGTAAAAGCCCGGCTGCTCTCGCGTGGCAACCGCCACTGGCACCACCCTCCCCCACCACCCCCATGTTGGTGGTTGAGGGTGCAGTGGCCACCATCGTTCTGAACCGGCCGGCCCATAGAAACCGGTTGGAAAACCAAGACCTCCAAAAACTGTTGGCGTGTTTTCAACAAATAGAGGACGACCACCGGATCCAGGTGTTGGTACTAACGGCCAACACCACAGGGCAACCGCGCCCCGTCTTTTGTGCCGGGTATGACATCGGTGGGTTCGATGGGGGGCCAACGGGGGTTGCGTTTGAAGAGGTGCCCGACGCCCTGGCGAACCTCAGACCGGTCACGGTTTGCGCCCTGAATGGCAGTGTTTACGGGGGGGCCACGGACCTCTTTTTGGCGTGTGATGTGCGTGTGGCGTTGACCGGTATCGAATTCCGCATGCCTGCCACCGCATTGGGCCTGCATTACTACGCCAGCGGCCTGGAGCGGTTCGTGACACGTTTGGGGCCCGCTGCTGCCAAAAGAGCGTTCCTGACCGCCAGGCCTTTCACCGCGCAAAGGCTGTACGAAACCGGGTGTTTGGAGGCCATTGCCAGCGCGGCCGACTTCGACACCACCGTGGCCCACTTGGTCGGGGATGTGGCCGCCCTGGCGCCCCTCGCGGTGCAGGCCACCAAACAGTCGCTGAACGAGATCGCTACGGGCAATATGAACTGGGAGCAGCTCAAAGCCCGGGAAGCGTTGACCGCCCAAAGTGCGGATTTTGCCGAAGGCCGTCTGGCCTTTGCGGAAAAACGCACCCCACGGTTTATGGGCCGCTGAACCAGCGGCGCCCCGGTCAATCCACCAACTGCGCCTGCTCCCCCAAAAACCCCAACAACCGCAGCGCGGCTGGGGTCAACGCCGCCTCGTCGCGGAAACAAATGGCAAAACGGCGTTCGGCCCACGGGTCCAGCAGCGGCACCAGCCGC
>JBEBBB010000142.1:0-3687 GCA_041158605.1 Pseudomonadota bacterium | reverse complement strand
GTGTATACGGCGTTCAAAAAACACCAGCGCCACACGGCCCTGGCTGATGTGCACGAGTCGATAGACGAGCTCGAACACTACCGAACCCATTTTCTACGCTGAACAAGGAATCCCATGGACGTGCAATTAAAGCCGGCAACCAAAGCCGGCGCGGAGCAGCTGCGCCAAGCGTTGCGTTTGGCCGCTGCGGTGGGCTTTTTGGCCCTGCTGGGCCTTTACGCCACATTGAACATCGACGGCATACCAGGGTTGAGCAACCAGGGCTTGTGGTTCCTGATTGTGGCGGCGGTGGTGGGTGGCTACATGGCCATGAACATCGGTGCCAACGACGTGGCCAACAACATGGGGCCGGCCGTGGGATCTGGCGCCATCAGTTTGGGCTGGGCGATTTTGATCGCTGCGGTGTTTGAGGCCCTGGGTGCCATCATCGCCGGTGGTGATGTGGTGGGGACCATCAAAGGGGGCATCATCGACCCCAAGGCCTTTGAGAACCCCGAGCAGTTCACCTGGTTGATGTTGTCGGCCTTGTTGGCGGGCGCCTTGTGGTTGAACCTGGCCACGGTGTTGGGAGCCCCCGTCTCGACCACCCATTCCATCATCGGTGCGGTGATGGGGGCCGGGATCATGGCTGGTAATTGGAATGTGGTGAATTGGGGCACCATCGGCGGCATTGTGGCCAGTTGGGTGGTGTCACCCTTGATGGGTGGCGTGGTGGCCGCGCTCTTTTTGTACCTGATCAAACGCACCATCACCTACCAGGCCGACATGGCCAAGGCGGCGGGCCGCATGGTGCCGGTGTTGGTGGCTTTGATGGCTTGGGCCTTTGCGTCCTATATGCTGCTCAAAGGCTTGGGGCAGCTTTTTAAGGTGGGTATCGGTTCGGCCTTGTTTTGGGGTGGCGTGGTGGCCTTGTTGGTTTACCTGGTCACTTTTAAACCGCTGGCGGCCAAAGCCGCCCGTGAAGAGCACAACAAGGACGGTGTCAACAACCTGTTCACCTGGCCTTTGGTGTTTTCGGCGGCTCTGCTGAGTTTTGCCCACGGCGCCAACGATGTGGCCAACGCGATCGGGCCTCTGGCGGCCATTTACGAAGCCATTGTCAGCGGTTCGGTCACGGCGAAAGCGGCCAACCCGGGCTGGATCATGTTGTTGGGTGCGGCCGGTTTGTCGGTGGGCCTGGCCTTGTATGGCGCCCGCTTGATCATGACCGTGGGCAAAGAGATCACCGAGCTGGACCGCATGCGGGCCTACGCCATTGCCATGTCTGCCACCCTGACCGTGATTTTGGCCTCCCAACTGGGCATGCCGGTCTCGACCACCCACGTGGCCATCGGTGCGGTGTTTGGTGTGGGCTTTTTGCGGGAGTTGCTCAAGGTCAATTACGCCAAGATGGAAGCCATTGTGCGGCGGGGCCACCAAGGTGCCGATCGCGACGAGGTCGAGGCCTACCTGGTTCGGTTTGAAGCCGCACCCGTGGAAGCCAAAAAGCGCATGTTGGCCGATATGAAAGCCCGTGCCAAGGCCCAAGGGGCGTCCGAGCAGTTCGACAAAAAAGAGCGCAAGGCCTTTAAAAAGGCCTACAAAAAGGAGCTGGTCAAACGCTCGGTGGTGATGCGCATTGTCGCTGCCTGGATCGTCACTGTGCCGGCCACAGCGGTGTTGGCGGCTGTGGTGTACAAGGCGGTGGCGGCGTTGTTGGGAGCTTGACCTTGCGATTGGCATGGTTTTTGATTGGTGCCATTTGACGGGGGTTAAACCCGGTTAGCCTACGTGGCATTTTTAGCGTATTTCATTCAATGATGAGCAACAACAAAACCCGGCACACCATTGGTTTTAAATTGTCTTTGGCCGTAGTGTCCGCGCTGTGCGTGTTGCTGGGCTTGTCCATGGCGATCGTCAGTTGGGTGACTTGGCGTGACCTGTCGGGCTTGGCAGAAGAAAACTCATTGTTGTACGGCCGCCAGGTGCTGTCTACCGTTCAATCGTTTGATGAAAGCCTGCAGCAGCAGGCGCAAAAAGACTTCACCCTGTTGAAGTCCCGGTTTGTGCAGGGCGCGTTTGACACCGTACCCGGCACCGGTGCAGACGGGCAACCTCAGACCCAGTTGCGCCTGAATGGCCAGGTGTTGAACGGTCAATTTGACCTGGTGGACCGTTACACCCAAGAAACAGATGGCACTGTGGCCACCCTGTTTGCACGGCAAGGTGACGACTTTCTCCGGGTCACCACCTCGCTCAAGCGCCAAGATGGGCAACGCGCCTTTGGCACTTTGTTGGGCAAAAACCACCCCGCCTACACACCGCTGATGGCGGGGCAAAGTTACCTGGGGCGTGCCACCCTGTTTGGTCGCGAGTACATGACGGTTTACGAGCCGGTGGTTCAGGGTGGGCAGACCATCGCTATTTTGTTCATCGGTACCGACATCAGCCCCACACTGGCCAAGGTGTACGGGAACATGCAAAAGATGCAGGTGGCACAGTCGGGCCGGGTGTATGCGGTGGACATCCGAGAAGGCCCGAACAAAGGGCGCTTGTATGGTTTGCCAGATGCCCAAGCCCGCTTGGATCTGGAGCAACCCCGGCACAAGGCGTGGTTTGATGCGCTGGCGGCGGTTGACACCGAGGCCGAGTTGCATGTAGAGGGGTCTCCCATCGCGGATGCCCAAGACCGGGCCGAGCGGTATCTGGCCGTGGAGCGTTACCGGCCGTGGGGCTGGGCGATTGTGGCCGAGGCCCCAGCCGCTGAAATGACCGCCGCTGCCCGCCACGCCATCACCTGGTTGTGGGGCGGGGTGTTGGTGGCGGTGTTGATTTTGGTGGTGGTGCTGTGGTGGTCGGTCCAGGTGCTGGTCAAGCGGCCGGTGTCGCAGTTCAGCGCTGCGATCGCCCGTTTGTCTGCCGGCGACCTGAGCCAAGCGGTGGTGGTTCGGACCCAAGACGAAATGGGGCGGTTGGGGGCCGACCTGGAGTCGTTCAGGCAGAACCTGGTGTCCAGCTTGTCCACGGTCAGGGTCAGTGCCGATGCGGTGGCCGCTGCCAGTGGCGAAATCGCCCAGGGCAACCAAGACCTGTCCAACCGCACCGAGCAGCAGGCCAGTGCCCTGCAGCAAACCTCGGCCCAGATGGACGTCCTGGGCTCGGCCGTGCGACAGAACGCCGACAACGCCGGTACCGCATCGTCCCTGGCCGATGAAGCCAGTGGTGTGGCCGAACAAGGTGGCCAGGTGGTGACCCAAGTGGTGGATGCCATGCGGGGCATACAGTCCAGCAGCCAAAAAATCGCCGACATCATCGGCGTGATCGATGGCATTGCCTTCCAAACCAACATCCTGGCTTTGAATGCCGCCGTGGAGGCCGCCCGTGCGGGTGAACAAGGCCGTGGTTTTGCGGTGGTGGCCGCTGAAGTGAGGTCCTTGGCCCAGCGCAGTGCCTCCGCCGCACGCGAAATCAAAGACCTGATCCAAGCCAGCGTGGACCAGGTCGCCACTGGCACCCGGCAGGTTGACTCGGCCGGGCAGACCATGCAGGCCGTGGTGGAGGCGATCAAACGGGTGGATGCGGTGGTGGGTGATATCGCCGCTGCCAGCCAGAACCAACGGGTGGGGGTGGACACCGTGGGTGGGGCCTTGGTGGCGATCGACCAAGGCACGCAACAAAACGCGGCCTTGGTGGAACAAATGGCTGCAG
>JBEBBB010000141.1:0-3103 GCA_041158605.1 Pseudomonadota bacterium | reverse complement strand
TTTTCCCCCACGTTCAAGCGGCAGTTCTCCAGCATCACCAGCTCGCCGGGTGCCACGCTCACACCATCCACCCAGTTGGCCACCACGGGTATGGTGCGCCCCATCAGCTCGCCCAAGCGCGCGGCCACGGGTGCCAAGCTGTCTTCGGGTTTGAACGCACCTTCGGTGGGGCGGCCCAGGTGGCTGGTCACCATCACCGCAGCCCCCGCGTCCAGGGCCATCTGGATGGCCGGGATCGAGGCGCGGATGCGCGTGTCCTCGGTGATCTCACCGGCGTCATTTTGGGGCACGTTCAGGTCGGCGCGGATGAACACGCGTTTGCCACGGGCGGCACCGGAGGAACACAGGTCGGAAAAGCGCTGGAATTGCATGGTGTGTGGGAGAGAGGTGAACGAGGACGCCCCC
Source organism: Pseudomonadota bacterium (assembly GCA_041158605.1). Classification (GTDB taxonomy): domain Bacteria; phylum Pseudomonadota; class Gammaproteobacteria; order Burkholderiales; family Burkholderiaceae_C; genus JBEBBB01. Next base: position 2,698 of record JBEBBB010000141.1, on the reverse strand, counting down.
ATTGTAAAAGCCGCTAAATAGTTTTTATTGATCAAATATTGATTATCAATTGCGAATGGCTCTTGTTCGGCCTAACATCCATCCAACACCACAAAGGAGCCCGCCATGGCACACATCCGCCGCATCGCACATGCCCACCAGCACACGCTCCAAAAAACCGGCAGCTACTACCTCATGCACATCTGTGTGGCCGCATTGGTGGCCTACGCCGTGACGGGGGATTTGTGGGCCGCTGTGGCGCTCAGTTTCATCGAACCCTCGGTGCAGGCGGTGGCGTATTTTTTCCATGAAAAAGCGTGGGCCCGGCGTGCCAGCACAGCGGCTGCAAACCGGCCGTCCCCTGCGGTGGGCCCGGTGGCGCAGGGCGCTGCGGGCTGAGCCTAGAATGGGTGTTCCCTGTTTCGGAGAGCGCTGATGACGCACACCCTCAAACGCGGCCTGTGGGCGGTCGCTCTGGTTTTGTCCCTGTCCGGTTGTGGGTACAACGATTTTCAGCGGCTGGACGAACAAACCACCTCGGCCTGGGCCGAGGTGCTGAACCAGTACCAGAGGCGGGCTGATCTGGTGCCCAACCTGGTGGCCACGGTCAAGGGTGAGGCGCAGTTTGAACAAGAGACGCTGACCCGGGTGGTGGAAGCCCGCGCCAAAGCCACGTCGGTGCAAGTCACCCCCGAAACCCTGAACGACCCCCAAGCCCTGCAGCGGTTTCAAGCCGCACAAGGGGAGTTGGGTGGTGCCCTGAGCCGCCTGTTGGTGGTGGCCGAACAGTACCCCAGCCTCAAAAGCAACCAGGGTTTTAGCGACCTGCGGGTGCAGCTGGAGGGCACCGAAAACCGGATCACCGTGGCCCGCAACCGCTACATCCAGGCCGTGCAGGATTACAACGTCTTGGCCCGCAGTTTCCCCAGCAACCTGACGGCCATGGTCTTGGGCTACCAGGCCAAAACCAATTTCACGGTGGCCAACGAAGCGGCCATCAGCGCGCCACCTGTGGTGAATTTCGGCAAGTGAGCACCCGCTTCGATCCGGTGTACTGCTGCGGCTGTCTGTGGTGATGCGGGCCTTCTGCTTGCTGGGTTGGTTCTGCGTTTGGGCCCTGGGGCTGGTGTTGCCGGCGGTCGCCCAAGTGCCCGTGCCCCCTTTGACCGCGCGTGCCATGGACTTGACCGGCACCTTGTCGGCCGCCGATGTGGCCGGTTTGGAAGAAAAACTGGCGCGGTTTGAACGCGAACAAGGCACACAGGTGGTGGTGTTGGTGCTGCACACCACCCAACCCGAAGACATCACCAGCTACACCCAACGCCTGGGTGACACCTGGAAAATAGGGCGCTCGGATGTGGGTGACGGGGTGTTGTTGGTGGTGGCCAAGGACGACCGCCGCATGCGCATCGCTACCACCAAAACCCTAGAAGGGGCCTTGCCCGACCTGTTGGCCAGCCGGATCATCGACCAGGTGATCGCCCCCCGTTTCCGCGTGAACGACTACGCGGGCGGGTTGCATGCCGGGGTGGACCAGGTGCTGGCCCAACTCAAGGGCGAGAACCTGCCATTGCCCGAACCCGAAGCCCCAGACGGCTGGACCGACATGCTGGTGTTTTTGGGGTTTGCTGCCCCGATTTTGAGCGCGGTGTTTCGCCAGATGTTGGGCAAACGGTTGGGCAGCTTGGTATCGGGTGTGGCGATCGGTGGGATGGCGTGGCACCTGACAGGGGTGTTATGGCTGGCGCTGTTGGTGGGTGTGTTGGCGGTGGTTGTGGGCTTGATCTGGCAGGCCCCTCAGCGCAGCGCTTGGCGGGGGCGTGGCGGGCGGTTGGGATCTGGCGGCCATGGGCCCCACACCGGTGGCGGGTGGGGCGGTGGAGCCGGTGGTGGTGGCTTCAGCTCGGGGGGCGGTGGCGATTTTGGGGGCGGCGGCGCCTCAGGCAACTGGTAAAGGGCAAGGCATGAACCGGTGGTGGCGTGTGATCAAACACCAATGGGCCGATGTGGCGGACACGCACCGGGTGTTGCCCGCAGCGGCGGTTGAGCGGTTGACCCAGCGGGTGGTGGCCAGTGAGCGTTTGCACACGGGCGAGGTGCGCGTGTGTGTGGAGGCGGGTTTGCCGTTCAGCGCCTTGTGGCCCGCCCCCAGCGACCAGGCCATGCCAGCCGTTTTGCGCCAGCGGGCCTTGGCCTTGTTTGGTGAACTGCGGGTCTGGGACACCCGCGACAACAACGGTGTGCTGGTTTATGTGCAGCTGACCGAGCGTGCCATCGAGATCGTGGCCGACAGGGGCTTGAACGACCGTTTGCCCGCAGGGCATTGGTTGGGTCTGGTGGACCACATGGGCGCAGCTTTTCGCGAAGGGCGGTTTGAAGAGGGTTTGGCCGGTGCCGTGGATGCGGTCACGGCGGTGCTGGTAGCGCACTGGCCTGAAGGCCCTGTGCCCACCAAAGCCAACGAGCTGCCAGACGCGGTTTATGTGTGTTGAGGTCAATACGGAATGAACTTTTCGTAGCGGAAATCCCGTACGGGAACCTGACAATCGGCGCCATACAATCAACCACCCCGGTCAACAGGGGTGGTTTTTTTACCCATCGGAAAGGTTTTTCATGCCAGAACACCAGGAAGACAAGCGCGCCGAACTGCGTCGCGCCGCCCTCGAGTACCACGAAAAACCCACCCCTGGCAAAGTGGCCATTGCGGCCACCAAACAGC
>JBEBBB010000140.1:0-2857 GCA_041158605.1 Pseudomonadota bacterium | reverse complement strand
GGACCAGGGTCCGTCCGCGCAGCCGCTGCACCCAAGGCCACACACCCGCCGCCAGCTGCCGGGCGTGGGAAGGGTCTTCGGGCAAGGGCAAGTTGGTGGGGATGTACAAAGCCGCTTGCTTGGCGTGGTCAAAAGGGCTGTGGATGTGCAAACGGGTGTGTTCACCCAAACCCAAGCCTTGGGCGAACCACGACATGTCGCCACCCACACCCAAAGTGGCCGAGGTGAACACCAGCGCGGGGTCGGAGCTACCGCCAAAAACGCCCGATAACGACAAGGGCGCCCGCACCAGGCGCGGGGGACGGGAACACTCGACCCACCGCACCTGCGGCACCGGTGGGCTCTCCGCCAGAGCCGCCTCCCCGTCCACCCAGCCAGCCAAGCGCTGGAGCAAAACAACGCCTCTCGAGCGCAAGGCACGGGCGGTCGGGCCGTCATCGTTGGCCGACTCCAAGCTGGACAAAAGCACTGTCAAGGCCTGGTGAACCGTGCCCAAGGCTGTCGACCAGGCCTCGGGGTCAACGCCATCGGGCGCCGGCCCTGAAGCCCACGCCAGCAAGGGGGCAGCGGGTTCTGAAGCCGCAGGCAAACTACTTTGCCAAGCGGTCAAAGCCATTTCCAACCCGACCACCTGGGCCGTCCAGTCGGCCGCGGCCCCACCCCGTTGTGACGCCCAGCGCAAACAGTCGCGGCCCCATTCGCGGCAAGCGCCGCCGCTCAACACCTCCGCTCCCCAACGGGCGGCGGTGTCCAGCAGGTGGTGGGCCTCGTCAAACACCAGCAGGTCGGGAATGGGCAAAAGCCCCCTGTCGGCCACCTCACGAACCTGGCGGTCGGCCCAAAACAAATGGTGGTTGGCCACCACCACATCGGCCGCCGCCGCCCGCCGCCGCGCCGCATACACGTGGCAATCTGTGGCACGGGGGCAGGTGTTGCCCAGGCAGTTGTCTCTGGTGGAGGTGACCAATGGCCACAGGGGAGAGTGTTCCGGCAACACCCCGGCATCGGACAAATCGCCATGCGGCGTGTGTGCCGCCCACTCCTCTACCCTGCGCAACGTGTTCTGGGCATGGCGGTCGTGGTCCAACACCTGGTGGCGGGCTTGACCCAAGCGCTCCAAACACAGGTAACTTGAACGGCCTTTGAGCAACGCCGACCGCACACCCACACCCAACCACCGGGCCACCAAGGGCAGGTCGCGGGTGTACAGCTGGTCTTGCAGGGTTTTGGTTGCTGTGCACACCACCACCTGCCGCCCACTGAGCAACGCGGGCACCAGGTATGCAAAGGTCTTACCGATACCGGTGCCAGCCTCTACCACCAAACAAGCGCGGTTCTCGACCGCCTCAGCCACCGCCTGGGCCATGCGCAACTGGCCCGCCCTGGGGGTGTACCCTGGGTTGTGTTGGGCCAAGGGGCCTTCAGGTGCAAAAGCCTGCGCCACAGCGGCTTGCAGGGGGTTCAGCGGGGCTTCATCCATCTGCTCACATAATACGGTCTTTGAGACACCACTGCGCCGCCACACATCCGACATGTCCACTGGTTACCGTATTGTTGCTTCCACCGGTCTGGACCGTGGAGACCGCCCCTACCAACAAGACCAGTTGTGCCTGCTGAGCCACCCCCGTGTGCCCGGTTGCCTGCTGGGTGTGGTGGCTGACGGCATGGGGGGGCGCAGCGGCGGGCGCAAGGCCTCGGACCAGGTGATGCTGACCGCCAAACAGCTGTTCGAGCGTTTCCACCCAGACACCGAAACACCTGAGACGTTTTTGCGGCAGCTGGCCTCTGAGGCGCACCTGGTGATCAAACTGACCGCCGTGTCGGCCGAAGAAGAGCCGCACAGCACGGTGGCGGCTTTTTTGCTGCTGCCCGAAGGGGCTTGTCACTGGCTGCACGCGGGTGATTCCCGCGTGTACCACTTCCACCGTGATCATTTGCGCATGCGCACCAAGGACCACTCGTTTGTACAAGCCTTGGTGGAGCGCGGCCAACTGACCGAAGAAGAGGCCCAGTTCGACCCCCGCTCCAACATTTTGCTCGGGTGTTTGGGCTCAGAACAGGAGCCCCCCATCACCCTGCACACCATCGAGCGCATGGTGGCCGGTGACTGCTTGATGGCCTGCAGCGACGGCTTGTGGCATTACTTCACCAACGATGAGCTGGCGCGCACCCTGGACCTGCTCACCCCCCGCGAAGCCTGCGAGTTTTTGATCCAAAAAGCCAAGGTCCGTGCCCAAGGCGGGGGGGATAACATATCCCTGGTGGTGGTGAAGTTTGAGGCCTTGGAGGCACAAGCCAACAAGGTGGGTACAACCGCTTTGCGCTGACCGGCTCAGGTGAGGCTGGTGTCCACCACCCGGCGGTCCAAGGCGAGGTACTCGGCGGACCGCATTTCGTTCAAGCGCGACACGGTGCGCGGGAACTCGTGGGCCAATGGGCCCTCTGTGTAAAGGTCTTCGGCCGGAACAGCCGCCGACAACATCAGTTTGACCCGGCGGTCGTACAACACGTCCACCAGCCAAGTGAACCGGCGTGCCTGCGAGGCCAGGTTGACCGGCATGTGGGGCACGTTGCTCAACAACACCGTGTGGAACTGGCTGGCCAGCTCCAGGTAATCGTTCTGCGAGCGGGGCCCACCACACAGGGTTCTGAAGTCGAACCACACCACACCACCCGCTTTGCGCACGGCCCGGATCTCGCGGGCTTCGATGTGCAGCACCGGGTCTTCGTCGCGGGTTTCGGCCAATTGGTCGAACGCGGCCGTCAGGGCCGCATCGGCCTGCGGTCCCAGCGGGCAGTGGTACAGGTCCACCTGCTCCAGGGTGCGGCGGCGGTAGTCGGTGCCGTTGTCCACGTT
>JBEBBB010000139.1:0-8725 GCA_041158605.1 Pseudomonadota bacterium | reverse complement strand
AGCGACGCGTGTCGTTTCTGGACATCATTGCCGTTTTTCTTCAAACCCTGCGGGAACGGACTTTGGCTGCCCTGGGTGGTGTGCCTGAGCGCGTGGTTTTGGGGCGACCGGTGTATTTTGTGGATGGTGATCCGCTACGGGACGCCCAGGCCCAGGCTTCTCTGCAAGCCGCGGCCCACGCCGCAGGTTGGGGTGAGGTGTCGTTCCAGTTCGAACCCATGGCGGCCGCCTTGGACTACGAGCGGCAGCTCAGCCGCGAAACCTTGGTGTTGGTGGCGGACATTGGAGGGGGCACCTCCGATTTCACATTGGTGCGTTTGGGTCCCGACCGGGTGCACCCGCGCAACCGCGCACAAGACGTTTTGGCCACAGCGGGTGTGCACATTGGGGGTACCGATTTTGACCAGCGCCTGAGCTTGGCCAACGCCATGCCTTTGTTGGGGTACCGCCATACAGGGCCCGGTGGTCGCGAGGTGCCCAGCCGCACCTATTTTGATTTGGCCACATGGCACCTGATCCAGTGGCTCTACCAGCCCCGTGCTTTGACCCAAGTCCAGTCTTTGCGAACCAATTTCAAAGACCCCGTGTTGTTCCAACGCCTGTTAAGGGTGCTGACCGAGCAGCTGGGCCACCACATCGCTCACGAGGTCGAACAGGCCAAAATCCGCTGCTCCGCGCAACAGGCCGATACCGCTATCGATTTGTCCGTGTTGGAAGCGGGCTTGGCAGCCCCTTTGGCGACCGAGGTGTTGTCAGCGCAACTGGACCCGTTGCTGGAACAGGTGGTGGGGTGTGCCCAATCTTGTCTCCAGACAGCAGGTGTCTCCGCTGGGGATTTGGGCGCGGTGTACCTGACCGGCGGGTCGTCTGCCTTGCAGCCGTTTCAAACGGCTTTGCAGGCCGCTTTCCCCGGTGTGGGTCTGGTCACGGGGGATTTGTTGGGCAGTGTTGCCACGGGTTTGGCCTGCACGCGGGGGTGATGCCTGGGGCTCAGCGCCCCGCGTGTAGAGCCATCTTTCGGGCGGTCAGGCCTGTTGGATACCCGACAGCAGCCAGCCGCCAGCGCCGTTGGCCGGCTTGGTCAGGTGCCAGATCTCGTTGAAGGTTTCGGGGGCGGCGCCACCTTCTTGGGTGCTGCCCGTGAACCGCACGCTGGCGATGTGCTGCGCGCTGTCCTCAACCACCTCCAGCAACTCGGCCCGCAGGGTTACCACGTCGGTTTTTTGGGCGGCGCCTTGGCGTTCATCGATGTCCATGCGCAACTCGGCAAACATCTCTGGCGTGGTGAACGCACGGATATCGTCCAAGTTGGCGCTGTCGTTGGCGGCTTGTAAGCGGATGAACTGCACCTTGGCCTGGCGCTCAAACCCAGCCACGTCGAAGCCTTCCGGGATGGCGGAAGGGGTGGCCGGGGCCAAGTTGGCACCAATCATCGAGCCCGACGTGGCAGCCGGCTGGGCTGGCATCGACACGTCATAACCCCGCTGGCCCGGTGGGGTTTGAAGACCGCTGTAAGCGGTGGCTGCGCCGGCGTGTGCCATTGCGGGTTGCTGCGCTGCCCGTTTGCGCATGACCATACCCACCACCGCCAGAACGGCCATCACAGCCAAACCGATCAACAGCATGGATGCCAGCTCCTCGCCAAAACCCAGGTGCGAGGCCAAGGCGGCCAAACCCAGGCCTGCAGCCAGGCCCGCAACGGGGCCCAGCCAAGAGCGTTTGGGCGCTGCGGCGGCTGTGGCGGCGGCAGCGGGGTTGGCGGCACCCGGTGCGGCGGCGGCACTGGAGGGTGGGGTTTGTGCCGGTGTGGCATTCGGGGTTTTGTCCACTTGGGTGGTTTGGCGTTGCATGCCCGTGGACTTGCCCCCGCCCAAGCGCTTGGCCGCTTCGGCATCACCGGTCGCTATCGTGAGGCCCAAGGCCAGCACCGCGGCCATCAGGGAAAAGGTTTTCATGGGTTGTCTTCCTGGTTGTGGAAAAAAGTTGAACCGACTAACAGATTAGCGCATCTGTGATTACCAAAAAAGCAGAAAAAGAATGACTAATATTTCGGAAAAACCATGTTATTTGGACCGAGCCGCAAGCGGCTGAGGGTCTTCCCCGGAGGGACACAGCGTCGTTTGCAGCATACCGATAAAGGCCCGTGTTTTGGCCGGCATGAGGCGCCGACCCGGAAACACCACCCATGCGGTCGCGCTGGGCAGGCACCAATCGGGCAACACGCGGCGCAAGCGGCCCTCGCGCACACCGGGTTGTGCAAAGTGGTCTGGGGCCGCCGCCACGCCCACACCCGCCTTGACCAGTTGGATCAGCAACTCGGGGGAGTTGGCCGCCATCCGCCGCGACGGTGTGCCTTCCCAATGGTCCGCCCCCCGCACCAAATGCCAAGGTGCCGCCCCACCTCGGCCCGACAACAGGCACACCCCATGGTGTTGCAGCAGGTCTTCGGGTTGGGTGGGGACACCGTGTTCGACCAAATAGCTGGGGGCGGCGTACAAACCAGAGGGAAAGGTGGCCAGTTGCCGGGCGGCCAGCAGGTTGTCGTCGGGCAAATCGCCCATCCGTATGGCCACGTCGTACCCTTCCCCCAACAGGTCCACCCGCCGGGGTGACAGGTCAAGCTCCAGTTGGATGGCTGGGTAAAGGGCCACAAACGCCGCCAGGGCATCGGCCAACAGCAGGTTGGCAAAGTCGCTGGGCATGGACACCCGCAGCCGCCCACTGGGAGCGCTTTGGCGGTGTTCGCGCAAGGCTTGTACCGCCTCGACCTCGGCCACCACCTGCCGAGCGTGTTCCAGCAGCAGTTGTCCAAACTCGGTCACGGTTTGGCGCCGGGTGGTCCGCAACAACAACCGCTCACCCAGGTGTTTTTCCAGCCCTGCCACCCGCCTAGACACCGTGGATTTGGGCAAACCCAGGCGATCGGCTGTGCGGCCAAACCCACCCCACTCGACCACCCGGGCAAACAACAGCAAATCCTGTGGGTCCAACGTAATTCCGGTCAATTGTTCCATTTGAGGAACAATGTAAACCATTTGGGCGGATTTATCTTTTGGGATGGTCAATTTACAGTCTATCCATCCCTTCTCGATCCCTTCAATACCGACCGGAGTCCAACATGAACATCCTGCAGATCAACGCCAGTGCCCGCCGCGAAGGCGCCCATTCCACCCGCGTGGCCAACGCCACCACCGAGCGTTTGCTGGCCCAGAACCCCCAGGCCACCCTGACCCTGCGCGACCTGGCCGTCAACCCCCACCCCGTTCTGGACGAGGCAGCGCTGGGGGCCTTGTTCACTGCCGCTGACCAGCGGACCCCTGAACAAGCTGCCCGGGTCGCTTTGGACGACGCCTTGATCGCCGAAATCCAGGCCCACGATGTGGTTGTGCTGGGTGTGCCGATGTACAACTTTGGTGTGCCTGTCCAACTCAAAAACTGGATCGATGCCATCGCCCGTGCAGGCGTGACCTTTCGCTACACCGCGGCCGGTCCTGAGGGCCTGCTCCAAGGCAAAACGGTGTATGTGGCTTTGGCACGCGGTGGCCGTTACCGCGGGACCGAGGCCGACACCCAAGTGCCTTACCTGAAAACGGTTCTGGGTTTCCTGGGGCTGACCGATGTGCGCTTTATTTACGCCGAAGGTCTGGCCATGGGCCCTGAAGCCGTGGATGCGGCGTATGCCCAAGTGGCTGCCGACTTGGACAGCGCCCTTGCCTGACCACACCACACACACCGCCGGATAACCAGCATGAACGACACGCTCCAAACCCGCTTGGCGGCGCCCTTGTGCACCTCCCGTTCGGTGGAGCTTTTGGTGGTGGGGCGGTCCACGTCTGACGGTGCAGGGGTGAAGCTCACGCGGGTGTTGGGGCAGAACTTGCACCGCCGGCTGGACCCGTTTTTGATGTTGGACGCGTTTGGCAGCGACCAGCCCGGTGACTACATCGCCGGGTTTCCAGACCATCCCCACCGGGGGTTTGAGACGGTGACCTACATGATCGCCGGTCGCTTGTTGCACCGGGACAGCGCAGGGAACGAGGGGCTGTTGGACAGCGGCGGTGTGCAGTGGATGACGGCTGGCCGTGGGGTGATCCACTCTGAAACGCCCCAGCAGGCGTCTGGCCTGATGGAGGGGTTCCAGTTGTGGTTGAACCTGCCCAGCCGCGACAAAATGGCCCCGCCTTGGTACCGCGATTTCGAAGCCGACGAGCTTCCCCGGTTCAAGACAGAGCAGGGGGTGGATGTGGTGGTGATCGCCGGTCGCAGCCAGGGGGTGGCTGGGGCCGTGACCCGTGAAGCAACCGATCCTTTGTACCTGGATGTGCACTTACCCACTGGGGCTGTGTTTGACCAGTCCATACCCCCAGGCCACAACGCTTTTGTCTACGTGTACCGGGGTGCCGTGGCGGTGGGGGAGCAGGTGGTGCCACGGCAGCACATGGCTTTGTTGACCAACGATCCCGTGGCCGACGGCGTGCGCCTGCAGGCGCAAGAGGCTTCCCGGGTGCTGGTGATGGCCGGGCGTCCCCTGCAAGAGCCCATCGTCCAGTATGGGCCTTTTGTGATGAACACCCAGGTCGAGATTTACCAAGCCTTGGGTGATTACAGGGAAGGCCGCTTCGCTGAAAGGGCTGAACAGCCCTGAAGCCGAGGCGGCTTGCCCCTCCGGTGGTTAGCGAGTTGACCCCGTGCGCCACTGCAACACGTGGAGTGGTGTCACCGGTGAGGCCTGGTGCCCCCATTGGGTCCTGATGTGGGTGGCCAGTATGGCCACCTCCTCGTTGTTCAGCGTGGTGACAAACGGCGGCATTCCAAAAGGTTGGGGGTGCCCGCTGGTGGCTGCACCAAACCCGCCGTACAAAATCGACCGCACCACGTTGGCAGGCGACACGCTGGTCACAGACCGGTTGCCTGCCAAAGGGGGGTAGGCCCAGGACCCATCAGACAGCCGGCCACCTTCACCTTGGCTCCCATGGCAGGTGGCACAGTGTTGTTTGTACAGTGCCGTGCCCGTTGAGGCCACCCCTGTTGCGACCGGCATGGCAGAGGGCAGGGTGTTGGGGCGGGTGTCGGGCAAGGTCCGCAGGTGGCTGGCGATCGCTTGCAGGTCGGCTAGGGACCAGTGTTGGGTGCTGTGCAGGACCACCTCGGCCATGGCGCCGCTGGCCCAGGCCTGTGGGTTGCGCCCGGTCCTGAAAAAATCCACGGTGTCGTTCGGGGTCCAGCGTTGCACCCCACCTTCAGCACTGTCAAGCAGCGATGGGGCATACCCTTTTTGTCCAGGCAACAACCCACCGCCCAGGTTCAACCAGTCGCTTGTGCCACCCCAGCGGTTTCGAGGCGTGTGGCAAGCGCTGCAATGGGCCAGCCCTTGCACCAAGTAGGCACCCCGCGCGGGGCCCTCGGTGGGGGCTACAGGGGGAGGCGTTCCAGGACTGAAGAACAAAGCCCGCCAGACCTTCAGTGCCGCTTGAGTGTGGTAAGGCCAGCGCACGGTGTGCGGCGGTGTGGCGGCATCAACGGGTGCCAAGCTTTGCAAATAGGCGAACAGCGCGTTGCTGTCGGTCCGCGTGATGTGGGTGGTGTGGGTGTACGGAAAAGCGGGGCTGAGCAACCGCCCGTCGCGGGACTGCCCCATGTGTATGGCCCGCCAAAAATCGTTGGGTGACCACCCGCCCAATCCTTGCGGGCTGGGCGTGAGGTTGCTCCCGTACACCGCCCCAAAAGGGGTGTGGATGGCCACACCACCACCATAGGGTGGGCTTCCGGGTGGTGTGTGGCAGCCTTGGCAGTTGCCCACCGTGGCCAGGTAGCGACCTTGTTCAACCAACGTGGCTGTGGCTGGTGTGGCAAGGGTGGTGTGGGGGGCAGGGTCCACAACCTCGGCAGGGGGTGTTGGGCTGAGCAACCACACACCCATGGCCAGTGTGGCCAACCCGCCCACGGCGAGGGCGCGCAGGGCGGGGGTCATGGCACGGATCTCCCCTCAGACCGGTGGGCCGCAAGGCCACAACGCCCATCTGGGCTGGCTCGAGCTGTTTCAGGCACGGCAGGGGTGGGCACCACCTGGCTGGCCAACCACGCGGATACCGCCGCGATATCGGCGGGTGCCATCCGGTCGGCCACTGTGCGCATGCAATCGGGTGCGTGGGCCCGCCGTTGGCCCTCCCGCCAGGCGCCGAGCTGGCCGTTGATGTAATCGCGTGGCAGGCCCAGCAGGCCGGGAACCGCCGGAAGGCGACCCAACAACTGGCTGCCGTGGCAACTTGCACAGGCGGGCAGTTCCCTGCTGGGGTCACCCACCAAGGCCAGTGTACGGCCCCGTTGCAAAACCTCCGCAGACGCGTTGACCGGTGCCGGTGGGGGGTAGGGAACCCGCAATTCGGCGTAGTGCTGTGCGATGTCCCTGAGGTAACTGTCGCTCAGGGTCGAAAGCAACTGGTCCATGGGGCCGTAAGCACGCCGGCCTTCCTGAAAATGGCGCAACTGGTTGTAAAGGTAACCGGCCGGTTTCCCTGCGAGGCGGGGGTGGTAGCCGTCTGGGGCTGCCCGGCCTTGTTCGCCATGGCAGGCTGTACAAGCTTGCAACCGTTGGGCCATGGTGTTCTCAACCGTGGGTGTGGCGCTGGCGCCGGTGCAGCCCAGCACCAACCCTCCCAGCACCGCCACCAGCCCGGGGCGTTTTGGGGGGTGCGGTTTGTGCGGCAATGGCGTGTCTTTGGGCATGTGTCAGGGGGTGTTCAATCGGTCCCTTTGGGCCAGTCCGGGGAACAGGCGAACCCAGGTGGCGGCCACCAAGATGGTGCCCACGCCGCCCAGCACCACAGCCGGAACGGGCCCGAGCCAGGCCGCTACAGCACCGGATTCGAACTCCCCCAATTGGTTGGACGCGCCTATGAACATCGAGTTGACCGCCGACACCCGGCCCCGGATGTCATCCGGGGTGTCGAGTTGCATGATGGTGAGTCGGATCACGACGCTGATGTTATCGGCCGCCCCGGCAATGGCGAGTGCCGCCATGGACAACCACAGGTGTGTGGATACCCCGAACACAATGGTGGCCAGGCCAAACACCGCCACCGCCACCAGCAAGGTGCGCCCCACCCGCCGCTGAAGCGGCCAACGCATCAAAGCCAGTGACATGGCGAGGGCGCCAACCGACGGGGCTGCCCGCAACAGGCCCAGGCCCTCAGGCCCTGTGTGAAGGATGTCCTTGGCATAAATGGGCAGCAAGGCAGTAGCCCCTCCCAGCAACACAGCGAACAGGTCCAAGGACAGGGCGCCCAAGAGCGTTTTTTGGCGCCATACAAAGACCAGACCGGCAAGGGCTGCACGCCAGCCCACCGCTTGGTGCCCCCGCACTTGTGTGTGTCGAACCCCCAGCGCCAGAGCCGTGGCACCCAGCAGCAGCAGCGTGCAGGTACCGTACACCGCGGTGGATCCCGCGATGTACACCAGCCCTCCCAGGGCCGGACCCGTGATCACGGCAAACTGCATCCCGGTTGTGCCCAATGTCACTGCGGCTGCCAGCAGGTGTGGCGGAACCAACAAGGGGGTGATCGCTTGTTGCGCAGGCATCTGGAAAGCCCTGGCGATACCCAGCACCACAGAGAGCCCCAAAATCAGCTCGCGTGTGGTTTGACCTTCCCCCGTTGACCAGGCCAAGGTGCCAGCCACCAGTGCTTGTGCGGCCACACAGGTCGCAAACAAACGACCCCGGTGAAACCGGTCAGCGGCCTGCCCTGCGGGCAAGGTCATGAGGAGCGCGGGTGCAAACTGGTACAAGCCGACCAGCCCCAGGTCCCAGGCGCTGCCGGTCAGGTCGTACATGTGCCACCCCACCGCCACCATCAGCATTTGGTTGGCCATGACCCCCGCCAGGCGGGCGAACCAAAACCGGACAAACGCCCGCTGCTGCCACAGCGCTGAGGTGCTGGATGCGGGCACCTTGCGTCTCAGTGGGGGGCTGACGCTGCGGGGGCCAGCACACGTTGGGCTTCAGCAAGCGACAGCCCGTATTGCGATGCAAATGCCTCCAGCGACAAACCGCTGTTCCCAAAAGCCCGGCGCAAAGCAACCGATTTGGCCGCGTGTTGGGCTGCCATGTCGAGTGCGGCATCAAACCACTGTTGTGCGCGTTCTTGCCGCGTGGGGGCCAAGGCGGCAAAAGCGTCGCGTGACAAACCGCTGGTTTCGTAGACCGCCGCCAAGCGTTGCACCAGTTGCGGGCTGAGGTCTTGTGCAGAGCGGTTTTGGCGCCGCCGGAACACCTCCAAAAGGGCGTGGACCACGTGTTCGGTGGCCACCGGTTCAACCGGGTTGCCTGCGAGGTCGTACCGGTGGCTGCCGCTGGCCACAGCGTTCAAATAGGCTCCCGACCGGGTGTGTTCCGACAAGGCGGCCTTCAAGGTCTCGCTGGGCAAGGTGTCTGGATGTGCGGCCAACAGGTCCTGAAAAATGCCCCGTTTCAGGGGGCGGGGTTGCGCGCCAAAAAGGGTCGGGTAGAGGCCCGCCAAGGTGGCTTGCAAAGGGTGGGCTGCGCGGGCGGCTGTGCTGCGGCTGGTGTGGGTGGCCGCAGGCCGCGGGTGGCGTTTCGGCTTGGAGATATCGGTCATAACCCTCAATCATGCCACCACCCGCTCCACCGGGCAGCAAGCGCCGCTCATCAAGCGGCCCTTCTCCTCAGCGGGGCTCTGGCGCCCCTTGTGGGGGTGTGCGCACGGCC
>JBEBBB010000138.1:0-3200 GCA_041158605.1 Pseudomonadota bacterium | reverse complement strand
GCGCCTCATGAAAGGCCTCCGGGGCACGGTGGCTGCGTGGTGGGCCTTGGTGGGCTTGGCGGTCACCACCTTTGCGTTTTTGGGGGTGAACATGTTCCTGAGCGGGCTGCACAGTTACGGTGAGCTTTGACCCGGCGGTTCTCCATTTGGCAAAACCCCGAAAGCGTATGGAACCTTTCGGGGTTTTGCTTTTCTGATACCGTAGAGAACCACCACCCCACGGGATCCCCATGAGACAACAGCGGCAGCAACTCGGTTTTGAGCACCCGGTCCCCAGCGAAATCACCCCCCCTGAGGTTTACCACAACCGGCGCGAGTGGCTCGAGCGTTTCACCCGTGGGGGTGTAGCGGCCGCGGCAGCTGTGTGGGGCACTGCCCATGCCCAGACCGCCCCAACAGCTTCTTCCGCGCCAGCGGGTCGTTTGTCTCCCTTGCCAGGGCGCAAGAGCAGCGTCTCCGGTGCCGATACCCTCGAAAAGGCCACGCCCTACGCCGACGCGAGCACATACAACAATTTTTACGAGTTTGGGCTCGACAAAGACGATCCGGCCAAACTGGCGGGTCGCCTCAAAACCAGCCCGTGGGCGGTGAAAGTGGAGGGTTTGGTCAACAAGCCCCAGACCTTGGCCTTGGAAGACCTGCTCAAGCTGGCCCCTATGGAAGAGCGCACCTACCGTTTGCGTTGTGTGGAGGGCTGGTCCATGGTGATTCCATGGGTGGGTTATTCCCTGTCGGCCCTGGTGCGCAAAGTGGAACCCTTGGGTTCTGCCAAGTACGTCGAGTTCGTCACGCAGGCCGACAAAGACACCATGCCTGGGCTTCGTTCCAGCGTGTTGTTGTGGCCCTATGTGGAGGGCTTGCGCCTGGATGAGGCCATGCACCCTTTGACCCTGTTGGCGTTTGGCATGTACGGCCAGGTACTGCCCAACCAAAATGGGGCGCCGGTTCGGCTGGTGGCGCCGTGGAAGTACGGCTTCAAAAGTGGCAAATCGCTGGTGGCCATCCGGTTCACGGACAAACAGCCTGCCACCGCGTGGACCGTGGCCGCCCCCCAGGAATATGGTTTTTATGCCAACGTGAACCCCGACGTGCCCCATCCCCGTTGGAGCCAGGCCACCGAGCGCCGGCTGGGTGAAGGTGGTGGTTTGTTCGCCCCCCGCCGCAAAACCCAGCTGTTTAACGGTTACGAGCCCCAGGTGGGGCAGTTGTACGCCGGCATGGACTTGCGCAAGTTCTACTGAGGTGGCGGTCTCCCGTGTGGTCTGGAACCGGTGGTTGGCACGGCCGTCGGTTAAAACGGTCTTTTTAGGGCTTTGCAGCGTCCCACTGTGGTGTCTGGTGTGGTCTGCCACCCAGGGGGGGCTGGGCGCCAACCCGGCCGAGGCCTTGATCCGCTCACTGGGCGATTGGACCCTTCGTTTCTTGTGCCTGACTTTGGCCATCACCCCTTTGCGGCGCAGTGGGGGGTGGACGGGGTTGGCGGCCTGGCGGCGGGGTTTGGGTTTGTGGGCCTTTGTTTACGCCCTGTGTCACGCCACCGCATACACCCTGTTTGACATGGGCCTGGACATGGCAGCGGTGGTAGCCGATGTGGCCCAACGCCCATTTATTTTGGTGGGCTTGTTGGCATTCACCCTGATGCTACCTCTGGCCTTGACCTCGTTCAACGCCGCCATTCGCTGGATGGGTGGTCGCCGTTGGCAGGTGGTACACCGCCTGGTTTACCTGGTGGCGGTGCTGGCCCTGCTGCATTTTTATTGGATGCGTTCGGGCAAAAACAACTACACCGAAGTCCATATCTACAGCGCCGTGTTGGGCGGGCTGGGCCTCTGGAGGCTGTACCTCAAGCGGGCAACAAACACTCCCTGAGCCACTGGTCATCGGTTGTTTCACGGGCCCGCACCACATGGGCTTGACCGTGTGCGACCAGCACTTCGGCGGCCCTGGGGCGGGAGTTGTAGTTGCTCGACATGCTCATGCAATACGCCCCAGTTGAGCACACCGCCAACACATCGCCCGCCAGGCTGTTGAGCGCACGGTCACGTCCCAACCAGTCTCCACTTTCACACACAGGGCCCACCACGTCGTAAACAGTGGCATCGCCTGCCCGAAGCTGCAGGGGCACGATGGCGTGGTAGGCCTCGTACATGGCCGGGCGTGGCAGGTCGTTCATGGCGGCATCGACCACCAAGAAGTTTTTGCTGCTGCCAGGCTTCAGGTAGAGGGCGGTGGTCAGGCAAACGCCCGCATTGCCCACCAGCGAGCGCCCGGGTTCGATCACCAGCTCGCGGTCGCCGTAACCCCGCGCATCCAGCTTGGCCAGCAGTTGCTGCCACAAGGTGTCCGCAGCGGGAGGGGTGTCGCCTTGGTAGTCTATCCCCAAGCCTCCGCCAAAGTCGATGTGCCGCAAGGGGATGCCCGCGTTTTCGATCTGTCCCACCAGGTCCAGGACCCGGTCCATGGCATCCAAATAGGGGCTGGTGTCGGTGATTTGGGAGCCGATGTGGCAGTCTATACCCACCACTTCCAGGCCGGCCAAGCTGGCGGCGTGCTGGTAGGCGGCCAGGGCATCGGTGTGTGCGATACCAAACTTGTTGCCTTTGAGGCCGGTGGAGATGTAGGGGTGTGTTTGGGCGTCAACGTCGGGGTTCACCCGCAGGCTGACCCGTGCCCGCTGGCCCGCCGCCAGGGCCACCTGGTTGAGCACATCCAGCTCGGCCAGGCTCTCAACGTTGAAACAACCGATGCCCACGTCCAAGGCCTTGCGCATTTCTTGGGGGGTTTTACCCACGCCCGAAAAAATCACTTTGGTGGGGTCGACCCCGGCTTTCAACGCCCGGTCCAGCTCGCCGCCCGACACAATATCCAGACCGCAGCCTGCTTGGACAAATGTTTGCAGCACCGCCAGGTTGCTGTTGGCTTTCATGGCGTAACAAATCAAGGCCTTGCGCCCTGCAAACGCCCGTTGGTAAGCGGACAATGCCTCCAGCATCGTGGCCTGTGAATACACAAACAAGGGGGTGCCATGTTGGGCCGCCAAGGCGCCCAAGTTGGTACCGTCCAGGACAAGGGCGCCGTCTTGGTAAGCCAGTCCACTGGGTTGTGGTAAACGGGGAAGGGGCGGTAGGTCGTGGGCGCTCATGGGGTGTTGGGTTTGGCGGGGTTGGGGATGGGGGCTCGGGGTGCGGCCTTGGTCGGTG
>JBEBBB010000137.1:0-3952 GCA_041158605.1 Pseudomonadota bacterium | reverse complement strand
TTGTTGGCGCAGTTTGGAAGAAATCCGGCAATGGAGCCGCAGCTCGGATGCTGACAAAAAGGCCCTTTGGGTGTTGGTGGAAGACCGGCAGCGGCAGGCGGGGTTGTCACCCACGTGATCAGCGGTTGGCTCGCCTCAACGGCGGGTTAACCAACGCCGGTTTCGAGCCAGCTGGTCCAGGTCCTGCCAACTCTGACACGTTGGGGCCAGTTGGGGCCAAACCCTTTGCAACAAGTCGCATTCGGCCAAGGCGTCGGCCGCGGCATCGTGTCGGGCCAAACACGGCAGGTGGTAGTGGGCCAGCCACTCGTCAAGGTTGCGGGCTGGGGTCTCAGGGCTGGCCACCTCGCACAGGTGCTCGATGTCCAGCCATCGGTTGGTCAAGGGCCGGCCCAGGTGCTGCCGGGCATACCGTCCCAACATGGCTTTGTCGAAGGCCGCGTGGAAGGCCAGGGTCCCACTGTCACCCAGCCACCGCTCAAAGATGGCCATCGCGTCGGGGGCGGGCAGGCCCTGTTGTTGTTGGCCTACACCGATGCCGTGGAGCAGCACATTCCGTTTGTCGGCGGGGGTTTCTGGTCGTATGTACAAACTCAGGCTGTCTTGCAACACCAAGACCAATTCGCGTCGCCGCCAGTCAACCCTCAACCCGAGCGCGGCGATGGCGAGCAACTGGTCGTTGTGGGTGTCCAGCCCTGTGGTTTCGACGTCGACCACCACCCACCTTTCCATGGCAGGGGTTGCCGCTGGTTTGGCTGCCCCCCAGCCCCACCACTGGCGCCAGGTGGTCACCGCACCCAATCCATTTCCAGGCGTTGTTGTGCGGTGCGGGCGTGCCTGAGTGCCCTGACCAACAAGCGGCGATCGGTATCGGACAAGGTGTCGACTGGGAGCCAATTGGGATCGGTGCCCAATGGGGGGCCCAGTTGCAAGCGCAGCCGCAAGCCTTGTAAAAAATCGAACGATGACACCCAACCGTCCACCTCCCGGGTGGGCAACCCCATGGCTGCCCCCGCCTGTTCCAACCGTTCGCGTGTGCCCGTTTGTGCGATGCCATGGGCCAAGGCCCACAAACGGCCGGCATCTACAAACAACTTCGCCCCTTGCGTTTTGAGGTTCAAGCCGCCTTGGGTGTCGAGTTCCAGGTGGCCCAACCAACCCAAGGCGGGTTTTTGGGCCAGGGCATTTTGCGCCAGCAGGTGAGTAAAACGTGGGGTTTGAGCCACCTGTGTTGGCAGGGTGTTGCGCAGGTCTTCTACCAAACGGCCATCACCTGCGACCGCCCGCATGTCGAAAAAAATCTGGGCTTTCAGCAAATCGTCCGGGGTGCCGTGGTCTATCCAGTGGGTGAAGCGGCGGCGCCATTCCGACAGCGGCAGGCAGCAGTCGGGCTCCCCAGCCATGATGCCCCCTTTGCACAAAGGGAACCCGCACCGGTCCAGCACCTGGTTGACACCACGGGCCCACAACCGCAGGCGTTCCACCTCGTGGGCCGGTGTGTCGTCTGGCAGCACCAGGCCATTATCCTGGTCGGTGGCGATGGTTTGTTCCCCCCGGCCTTCGGACCCCATCGCCACCCAGCACAGGCGCTCGGTCAGCACACCGGCTGCGGCCGCCTCCAGGGCCACCGCCCGTTGGACCACCTGGTCGTTGAGGTGGCTGATGAGGGTGATGAGTTGCCGCGTTTGTATGCCCTGTGCGAGCAGGTTGCGGGCGAGTTGGCGCACCCCTTCCGTGGCGGCTTGCAAGTCGGCCGTGGTCTGGGCGTCGCGGATGCGCCGTCCCACTTGTTGCAACGTGGAGCGCTGCAGGGCGTACAGGTCGTGTTCAGAGACCAGGCCCACCACCCGACCGTTGTTTGTGACGGGTACATGCCGTATCCCATAGCGGCCCATGAGCAAGGCCGCGTCTTGGGCCGTGTGTTGTGTGCTCAGTGTGTGCAGGGGGCTGCGCATCAGCCCGGCAATGGGTTGTGCCAGGTCAAAACCGGGCGCCAACACCACCTGGGGCAGGTCGGTGCGGGTGAAGATGCCCAGGGCCTCTCCTGCAGGGCCCAGAACCAGGACCGAGCCGACCTGGTGCCCTGTCATGCGGCGCAACACATCGGCCAACGGTGTGCTGGGGTCACAAGACACCACCGGGTTGCGCGCCAGCTGTGAGAGCGGGGTCTCCAGGCTTTGTTCGGCCAACACCTGGCTGGCGTACAACGCGCGCATGGCCTGGGTGGATTTGTCGAGCATGGTTTGCATGCGGCGGTGCAGGTGGTCGGCAAAAACCGCGTTGCGCCGGACCCAGTCCTCCACCACGTGGGCTGGCCAAGCCCACACAAACAAGTCGTCCACGGCTTCGTAGTGGTACACCACCGCGCGTCGGGCTAGCAAAGCGGCCACCGGCAGCAGGTCACCCGCTTCGTAGATGTTGCTGCCGCCACCCAAAGCCGCACCATGGCTGCGCACACGCCCCTGCCGTACCAGGTAAAGGTGGGTGACGGGCCCTTGGCCGGGTGCCAGCAGGGTTTCCCCGGGCGCCAGGTAGCGTTGTTCCGCTTGGGCCAACAAGGCGAGGGTGTCGCTCAAGGCCATGTCGGCAAACGGGGCCCATTCCCGGATCTGTTTGGCCAAGTGGCCCAACAAGGGGGCCGATGGGGTTGAGGTGGGGTGGGGCATGGCCTGAACTTGGTGTTAACCCGGGATCGGGGTGGTGCACGCGGTCTTTGTAAGATGGTTGTAAGCCGGTTTGCCAACAGTGGCCCCATTCTGTACCAGACACCCCATGTTGACCACTTTGATCCTTGTCAAACTTGTCCTCGAAATCGCCTTGTTGGCGCTGGTGGGGCGCTGGGTGGTGGGGTTGTTGTCGGGCCAGCGCCGGGATCAGAATTTTTTCTACCAGATCCTGCACATCATGGTGCGGCCATTTCTCAGTGGGGTCCGGCTGGTCACGCCCCGGTTGGTGGTGGAGCGCCACCTGCCATTGGTTACTTTTTTGATCTTGGGTTTTGCATGGTTGGCCGTGACAGTGGCCAAAGTGCAAACCTGTGTACAAATGGGGGTGGCCTTGTGCAAATGACCGTGCGTTTATCGGCGTGGTGGCGCCGCATGCAAATCCAGGCCCTGTTGGTGGCTGGTCGGCGCCAAGCCGCCTTGGAGCGGGTGGCCTCTTATTTGGCCGAGCACCCCAACGACCCTTACCTGTTGGGTAGCCAAGCCCAGTTGCTGTTGCAAACGGGTGATGCCGAGGGCGCCTTGCGCACCCAGGCAGCACTGGTGCGGGCACAACCTGGTTTGGGCAGTGCCTGGTTCAACTGGGGTTACATGCTGGAACAAGCGGGTCAGCTGTCTGAAGCGCGCCTTGCGTTTGAAGAAGCCACCCGCTTGGCGCCCGACTTGGACCGTGCTTGGTACGGCTTGGGTTTGGTGCTGATCCGTCTCCATTGTTTTGACGAGGCCGTGGCCGCCTTGCGCAAAAACACCGAACTGCAACCCATGAGTCCTTATGGCTGGTACCAACTGGCCCGGGTTCATGTTGACCGGCAAGAACCCGACGAGGCGGTGAAAATCATACGCCGCCTCCGACAGTTCGAACCCAAGGTGGCCGCCCAACTGGAGCGTGAAACCGGGCTGCGCGCAGCGCCGTCTGTTTAACGCTTGGGTGGGTGGCCCGTCCGCTGTGCGGGTGGGTGTTGGTGCGCCGTGGCCGGTTGCAGGCGCTCGGGCAACCACGCGTGGCCACGATAAGCCCCTTGGGGCGTACAACAGGAGACAAGTTCGATGGAACTCACAGAAAACCACCGCCAGTACTGGCGAAAAAACCTCAACATCACGGCCGTGTTGTTGGCCATTTGGTTTGTGGTCACCTTTGTGGTGGGCTACTTTGCACGTGACCTGAATTTTTCATTTTTTGGCTGGCCGTTCAGCTTCTGGATGGGCGCGCAGGGCTCATTGATCGTGTA
>JBEBBB010000136.1:0-28344 GCA_041158605.1 Pseudomonadota bacterium | reverse complement strand
CCCTCGCCAGCGCTGACCGCGACGCGGAGCGAGGGCAGGCCCACCGCCTGGGCGTGCGGGGCCATTTGGCGGTAAAACGTGGGCGCTGTGAAGCAGGCCGTGACACCCACCCGCCGCATGGTGTGCACCATGGACTCGGGTGTGTACGCCTGCGCCGGCAGGTACAGCGAGGCCCCAGACCACATGGGGAACAACAACAGCCCACCCAAACCAAACGTGAATGCCAGGGGTGGGGTACCTGTCACGGTGTCCTCAGGGCGCAGCTGTAGCACGTGGCGCGGCCACGTTTCGCAGGCGGCCAGCACATCCAGGTGGGTGTGCACCGCGGCTTTGGGGCGGCCGGTGGTGCCAGATGTGAAGGCCAGCAGCGCGGTGTCGGTGGCGGCGGTGGGGCAGGCGGTGAAGTGGGGCGCTTGCACAGAAGCCAAGGCCTCCAGCGACCCAGCGACCTGGGGGCCGCTGCCGAAGGCCAGCACGGGCATTTGGGGCAAGCAGTTGTCCCGGGCCGTGTGCAGTTCGGCCCACCGGTGGTCTTCACACAGGGCCAACTGGGGTTGGGCTTTGGTGAGAATCTCGGTCAGCTCTTTGGCCCGCAACAAGGGCATGGTGGCCACGGCCACCAAACCGGCTTTGACCACCGCCAGCCAAGCCAAGGCCATGGTAACGGTGTTGCCCCCCCGCAGCAAGACCCGGTTGCCGGGGACGAGCCCGTGCACCTGGGTCAAGGTGTTGGCGATGCGGTTGACCTCGTCCAAAGCTTGCCCGTAGGTCCAATCGCCCTGGTCGGTTTTAAAAAGGGGGTTGCGTCCCCACCCTTTGTGGTGGACCGCCTGGTCCAGCAAACACGCCACCAAGTTCACCTGGGGCGGGAACTGCAGCTCTGGGGTGTTGTAGACCAGTTGCGGCCACTGGGCTATGGGTGGCAAGCGGTCGTGCACATAGGTGTCGGTTTGTGCGCTTTTGGCGGGTGCGACGGTCATGTGGGTGGACTCCCGGTGGACTGGAGAACGTGGCGGCCCAAGATGAGCAGCTGGACTTCTGTGGCGCCTTCGTAAATGCGCAAAGCCCGAATGTCGCGGTACAGGCTTTCAATCTTTTGCCCCACCTGGACGCCCAGGCCGCCGTGCATTTGCAGGGCCATGTCGATGACCTTTTGGGCGTTTTCGGTGGCGGTCATTTTGGCCATGGCTGCGGCCGCTGTGTACGTGGGGGGCAAAGGTTGCCCTGCCGGTTGGGTGTCGCGCAACCAGGCGGCCCGGTAGGTCAGCAGAGCGGCGGCATCGAGTAGGGCGGCCATCTCGCCCAGCCGGGCCTGCGTGAGTTGGAAGTCGGCCAGGCGTTGGCCAAACAGGGGCCGTTTTTGCGCGTGCGCCACCGCTTCGGCCAGCGCCCGGCGCCCCATTCCCAACGCTGCGCCAGCTACCGAGGCCCGAAAAATGTCCAGTGTCCGCATGGCGAGCTTGAACCCGCCGTTCAGCGGCCCTAGCAAGGCGCTGCCAGGCAGTTGGCACCCCTGAAACACCAGGGATGCCAGGGGGTGGGGCGCCATCAGTTGGATGTGGGCGCTGCTGTCCAGCCCGGCTTGACCGGCCGGCACCACAAAAGCGCTGATGCCGCGGGTTCCGGCTGTGGGGTCGGTTTTGGCGAAGGTGACGTACACATCGGCCAGATCGCCGTTGCTGATCCAGGTTTTTGTGCCGTCCAAACGCCACCCGCCCGCGTCTGGGGTGGCGGTGGTTTGCATCGCGCCGACGTCGGAGCCGGCCTCGGGTTCGCTCAGGGCAAACGCCGCGATGGCGTGGCCTTGGGCAACGGGTGGTAACCACCGTTGCTGTTGTTCAGGGTTGCCTGCCAACGTGATGGCACCCGAGCCCAGGCCTTGCATGGCAAAAGCGAAATCGGCCAAGGGGCTGTGAAAGGCCAGCGTTTCGCGGGCTAGCACCAGCGCGCGCGAGTCCAACCCGGGCAGTGCACCCCCCCACGCCCCTGGCACGCAGTATCGCAGCCAGCCGGCACCGCCCAGTGCCCGCACCCAGGTGCGGCAGGCGGCCCGGTCATCGGTTTCGTCAACCACCTGCTCCGTGGCCCAGGTGGCGAGTGCGGGGGCCATGTCCCGGTGTTCGGGGCCAAAAAACGGCAAGGCCAGGTGTTCGAGCGGGGCAGTGTGGTGCACCTCAGTCTCCCTCGAAAGCCGGTGTTTGTTTCTGTACAAAGGCGTGGTACGCGCGGTGAAAGTCTTGGGTTTGCATGCAGATGGCTTGGGCTTGCGCCTCGGCTTCGATGGCCTGGTCCAAGGTCATGGCCCACTCTTGGTGCAACATGGTTTTGGTCATGCCGTGGGCGAAAGTGGGGCCTTCGGCCAACTGTGCAGCGAGTTGTTGTGCGGCTGCGAGCAGGGAGTCTGGGTGGTGCAAGCTGTTGAAAAACCCCCAGCGCTCCCCCTCTGCGCCGGCCATAGCCCGGCCAGTGAACAGCAGTTCGCTGGCGCGGCCTTGTCCGATCACGCGCGGCAGCAGTGCGCAGGCTCCCATGTCGGCCCCGGCCAGGCCCACCCGCGTGAACAGAAACGCGGTTTTGCTGCGCTCGGTGCCCAGGCGGATGTCGCTGGCCAGGGCGAGCATGGCGCCGGCCCCGGCGCACACCCCATCGATCGCCGCCACGATGGGTTGGGGGCACAGGCGCATGGCTTTGACCAGGTCGCCCGTCATGCGGGTGAACGCCAGCAGCTCGGGCATGGCCATGCGTGTCAGGGGGCCGATGATCTCGTGTACATCACCACCCGAACAGAAGTTGCCACCCGCACCTGTGAGCACGACGGTCTTGATGTCCGTGCTGTAGGGCAAAGCGCGGAACCAGTCGCGCAACTCGGCGTACGAGTCGAAGGTGAGGGGGTTCTTGCGCTCTGGCCGGTTCAGGCTGACCGTGGCCACGCCATGGTGTACCTCGCACGCAAAATGCACAGGGGGCCGCTGGCCCTGGACGTGGTACTGGCCCCGCATGGGGTTGTGGTCGGTGATGGGGTGTTTCATGGGCGTCGCTGCCGTTGGCGTTGTTGTTGTTTGACCTGGCCCAACAGGTGGTGCAGCTGGTCCATGTCGGTGGGGGATAGGCCCTCGAAGGCTTGAACGATCCAGGCCTCGTGGGCCTGGGCCATGGCGGCGAACGTGGCGTGCCCGGCTGGGGTCAGGCGCACGCGGAAAGCGCGCCTGTCGTTTGCCACTTCGACGCGCTCCACCAAGCCCTCCGCTTCCAGTTGGTTGGTGATGCCGGTGATGTTGCCGCCAGTCACCATGAGCCTGTGGGACAGCTCTTTCATCTTCAACCCCTCCGGGTGGCGCTCCAGTTGGGCCATCAGGTCAAAGCGGGGTAGGGTGGTGTCGAAGTGTTCGCGCAGACCCGAGCGAACCTGTCGCTCGATCAATTGGGTGCAGGTCAGCAGGCGCAACCAGAGCCGCAGGGCCTCGGGGTGTTCGCTGTGGACCCGGGCTTCGAGATCGAGGTTGTGCATGTCAGGTCCCAGGGGTTAGGCGGGCCCGCTCGCGGTAGAGCTGGTCGCGGCCGCTGAGGTAAGGCAAGGGCCAGTCCACCGCACGGCTTTGCAGTTGGGCCGCTTGGTGCAGGGTCCAGGCGGGGTCGGCCAGGTGGGGGCGGGCGATGGCGCACAGGTCGGCCCGGCCCGCCGCGATGATGCTGTTGGCGTGGTCCGCTTCGGAGATCGCCCCCACCGCCATGGTGAGGATGCCCACCTCGTTGCGGACCCGGTCCGCAAAGGGTGTTTGGTACATGCGGCCGTACACCGGTCGGGCATCCCGGGTGGTTTGACCCGAGGACACGTCGATGAAATCGCAGCCTGCGGCCTTGAACAGGCGTGCCATGGCCACGGCGTCGTCGGGGGTGTTGCCACCCGGTGCCCAGTCGTGTGCCGAGATGCGCACCCCCAACGGTTTGTCGGCAGGCCATGCCTCGCGCACCGCGCGGAACACCGCCAGGGGATAGCGGCAGCGGTTGTCCAGGCTGCCACCATAGGCATCGGTGCGTTGGTTGGTCAAAGGGCACAAAAAGCTGGACAGCAGGTAGCCGTGGGCGGCGTGCAGCTCCAGCCAATCGAAACCCGCTTCGGCGGCCCGGTGGGTGGCGGCCACAAAGGCGTTCAAGGTGTGGGCCATGTCGGTGTCGGTCATGGCCTGGGGCACCTGATTCTGAGGGCCGTAAGGCACCGCGCTGGCGGCCAGCAGGGGCCAGTTAGGTGGGGCATCGGGCCGGGCCGCCGGCAGGGGTTCGTCGGTGCCTGCCCAGCCCACCTGTGTGGAGCCTTTGGGGCCGCTGTGGCCCAGTTGCAGGCCGATGCGGGCGCTGCTGTGTTCGTGGACAAAAGACACCACACGGCGGAAGGCCGCGGTTTGTTCGGCATTCCACAACCCCGGGCACCCGGGGGTGATACGCCCCTCGGGTGTGGGGCTGGTCATTTCAACCATGACCAAACCGGCACCCCCCATGGCGCGCGCGCCCAGGTGCACCAGGTGGAAGTCTTGCAACACACCGTCGACCGCACTGTAGGTGGCCATGGGGGAGACCACCACACGGTTGCGCAGTGTGACCCCGCGCACTTGCAAGGGCAGAAGCATGGGTGGTGTGGGTGGGGCGGGGGGTGTGGCATGGACACCGCTTTGGGCGCCCAACCAGCGCTCGTAGCCTTCCAGCCAACGCGTGTCGCGCAGGCGGAGGTTTTCGTGGCTGATGCGTTGGCTGCGGGTGAGCAGGCTGTAGGTGAACTGCTCGATGTCCATGCCCGTGTAACGGTCCACGTGCTCGAACCATTCGGTGGAGTTGCGCGCCGCGTTTTGGATTTTCAAGACCTCGACGCTGCGGCGGGCCTGGTAGCGCTCCAGAACCGTGTCCATGTCGACGGCCTCGTCAAACGCCTCGCGCAGGTCGATTGCGTCTTCCAAGGCGAGTTTGGTGCCACTGCCAATGGAGAAGTGGGCCGTGTGGGCGGCATCGCCCATCAACACCACGGGCACACGCCGCCCGTCGGGCAGGGTGTTGTGGTGCACCCACTGCTGACAAATCACCCGGGGAAAGCGGATCCAGTTGGCCGATCCGCGCAGGTGGGTGGCGTTGCTCATCAGCGGGTGCCCGCCCAGGTAACGCGCAAACAGGCGCTCGCAGAAAGCGATGGCTTCGGGCTGTTCCATGCGGTCAA
Source organism: Pseudomonadota bacterium (assembly GCA_041158605.1). Lineage (GTDB taxonomy): Bacteria > Pseudomonadota > Gammaproteobacteria > Burkholderiales > Burkholderiaceae_C > JBEBBB01. The sequence continues at coordinate 23,141 of JBEBBB010000136.1, read as the reverse complement.
GCCCGTGGGCCTGCCACACCGCTTCGGGGGTTTCGACGATGAAGGTGGACACACCGGGGGCGAATTGGTAGGCGTGGGCCTGGAACCAGCCGTGTTCGGTCTGCTCAAACGCAAAGGTGAAAGCGTCGAAGGTTTGGTGGGTGCCCAGCCAGACAAAGCGGCAATGCCGGGTGTCGATGTCGGGCTGAAACGCTGCCGCGTAACGGGTGCGTATGCGGCTGTTGAGGCCGTCGCTGGCCACCACCAGGTCCGCCTGATACTGCGTCGCCAGGGCCTGGTCGTCGGTCACTTCGGTGTCAAACACCAACTCCACCCCCAGGGCCGCGCACCGGTCTTGCAGCAGATTGAGCAGGTGCTTGCGACCGATGCCGCAAAAGCCGTGGCCAGTGGAGCGCACCGAACGGCCTTTGTAAAACACCTCGATGTCGTCCCAATGGTTGAACGCATCCCCAATCTGGGCACCCGTCACCGGGTCTGCCCGGCGGAGGTTGTCCAGTGTCGCATCGGACAACACCACCCCCCAGCCAAAAGTGTCGTAGGGCCGGTTGCGCTCCACCACCACCACCCTGTCGTTGGGTTGCCGCTGCTTCATCAACAGGCCAAAATACAGGCCCGCCGGCCCACCGCCTATGCACAGGATGTTCATGGTGAATTGCTTTAGGTTTAAAGCAATTGTGGGCGTTGGGTGTGGTTGGATACAGGGGGTTTACCCTGGTGTGGTGTTTGTGCAAGCGATTTGCCGACAGGAGGGGCAGCGGTGTTGTACCGGTTCAAAAGCAGGGCGATAGCCGATGTGGTGATGTTGGAACCCCAAGGGCGGCGCCTGTTGGCTGTTTTGGGTAAAGACCCGGACCGACCGGGGGTGCTGCTGGCGGCTGACATGCCCACTGCCGTCGCGGCCTTGCAGGCCGATGGTGATGCCGACACCACGGCTTGGGCCCAGCGGGTGGCCGACGCCGAGGCCCGCGGGGAGTCCCCGCCACCTCTTCCCCAGGTGATGTGGCGCGCCCGCCTGGTGCCGTTTCTGGAAGCCCTGGGCCGTTGCCAGCGGGAGAACGCCGACTTGGTCTGGGGCGTTTGACCCGCGGAGCGTGGGTCAGTCGACCCGGGCCCCCGACGTTTTGACCACAGCGGCCCACTTGGTGATTTCAGCCTCGATGAGTTTGGCGAATTGCTCGGGTGTGTTGCCGCCCGGTATGGCGCCCTGGGACTGCAGGCGTTGCCGCACATCGGGTTGGTTGAGGGCTTTGACCGCTTCCTGGTGCAGGCGCTGTACCACCTCGGCTGGTGTGCCGGCGGGGGCCAACAGGCCAAACCAGGAGCTGGCTTCGAAGTCGGTTAGCTTGGCGGCCTCGGCCACAGTGGGGGTGTCGGGCAGCACCGCGGAGCGTTGGGCGCTGGTGACCGCAAAAGCCTTGAGCCGGCCCGACTGGATGTGTGGCATGGCAGAGGGCAGGTTGTCAAACATCACGTCCATGGTCCCAGACAACATATCGACCAGGGCCGGGCCAGACCCGCGGTAGGGGATGTGGGTCATGAAGATGCCGGTTTTGGCTTTGAACAACTCCCCCGCCAGGTGGATGGAGGTGCCGTTGCCGCTGCTGGCCATGCTGAGCCGGCCGGGGTTGGCTTTGGCGTGGCGGACAAAGTCGTTGACCGTTTGCAGCCCCAAAGACTTGGCTTTTTCTGCGTTCATGACCATCACGTTGGGCACCCCTGCCACCAAGGTGATGGGGGCGAAGTCTTTCTGCGGGTCGTAAGGCAGTTTGGCGTACAGCGCTTTGTTGATCCCGTGTGTGCCCACAGTGCCCATGAGCAAGGTGTAACCATCCGCAGGGGATTTGGCCACCACTTCTGCGCCAATGTTGCCACCGGCCCCGGCCCGGTTGTCCACCACCACGGGTTGGCCCAACAAACGGGTGAGTTCGGGTGCCATGGCCCGCGCCAGGATGTCTGTGGTGCCCCCGGGGGCGAAGGGCACCACGATGCGGATGGGCTTGTTGGGCCAAGCGGGTTGGGCGTGCGCGGCGGCACCCCAAGTGCCGAGCGCTGCACAGCCCAAAAGCGTCCAGACCAGGGCGGCGCGGCGGCCCGTTTGGGGAGGGTGGTTCATGGGGCGTCTCCTTTGTTTGAGGTGGAAGACCCCAGTGTATGCACAGCCGCCCTGGTTGCGGCGGCGCGTGCGCGACAGCCACAGGGCGCGGTATCAGCGGCCTGTGAGTTGTCGGTAGGCCTCGCGGGTTGCAGGGGTCACGCTGGCCAACACCTGTGCGTAGGCCGTCTGGTGCTGCGCTACCAACCGGGCGGACGCACGGGTGTGTGAACGGCAATACCAATGGCAGCTGTGTTGCATCAGCAGCATTTCGGCGGTCAATGTGTACGCGTCGTTTTTGCCATAGGTGCGACCAGCCGCCGCTGCCCGCAGGCCTTGGGCGTGCAACTGGAACAGTTTGCGGGCGTCAAAAGTGGGTGCCCAGTTTTCCGCGTAAGGCACGGGTACAGACCAGCGCTGCACCCGGCACCGTTCAGCGGGGGTGCGGGCAAAGGCCTCCGCAAACCGGTCAAACTGCTCGCACAAAGCCAACGCTTTTTGCCCCAGCAGTGTCCAGACCTGTTCAGCCCGTTGGTTGTCCCTTTCCCCCAGTGCGCGGTGGTGACCCTCCATCAACTCTTGCATCAGTTTGTCGATCTGCAAAGGTGTGATGTGCCCAGCCAGGAGGCGGATGCGCGCTTGCTGTTGCCTTTGAATGACCCAATGCCATATGCCACCGGCGATGGCTGCCCATACCAACACGTCCATGTTTTGTTCTGCTCGGAAAGGTCCAAAACCGAGATTGTGCCTGCTGCGAAAACAGGCAACCCACCCCGCTGCGTGTGGGGGCCCTGCGTTGACAAGCACTTGCGGTGGTTGTTCGGGGTTGTGTGGGGCTTATCCACAGGTTTATGGGGCGTGTTTGTGGACAATGGCTCCCATGCGAACTGTTCCAAATCCTTTTCCGTGGAGACGTCTGGGCATTTGGTGGTGGCGCTGCGCTTTTGTGCTGTGCGTGTTGGTGGTGTGCGGCTTGTCTTTGGCGCCGCCCACAGCGCTGCCGCCATCGGCTTTCAGCATGTGGGACAAAGCCCAACACGCCTTGGCGTTTGTGGCCCTCGCGGTGCTCGGTTTGCAGGCTTATCCGGGCCGGTGGGTGCGGCTGTGGCTGGGGTTGCTGTTGCTGGGCGCTGCGATCGAGGTGGCGCAGACGGTGGTTGGGTGGCGCCAAGGCGATGTGGCCGACTGGGTGGCCGATGCCGTGGGGGTGGCTTTGGGGGTCGTGTTGTTCAGGGCCCTGCGGCGCTGGGGTGTGTTGCCGCCTGCCACCACTTGAGCGCGCCTGCGCCGGCCACTTGGCCGCTGGCCAAACAAGCGGTCAGCAGGTAACCGCCGGTGGGGGCTTCCCAGTCCAACATCTCGCCTGCCATAAAAACCCCGGGCAGGCCACTGACCATCAGGTCAGGTGTCATGCTTTCGAGCGCAACCCCCCCAGCGGTGCTGATGGCCTCGGCGATGGGGCGGGGTTGGTGCAGGGTGATGGGCAGGTGTTTGATACCCGCAGCGAGCGCTTGGTTGTCGGCCCAGGCGGCGTCCGGCAACAACTCCCGCAGCAAGGCCACATGGACCGGTTTGAGGTTGAGCCGCCCGTGCAAGTGGGCGGCCAGGCTCTTTTTGCCACGCGGTTGCGCCAGCGAGGCTTCTACCTGCGCCAGGCTGTGGTCGGGTTTCAAGTCCAGGTGCAACGTGGCAGACCCGAATTCGATCAGGCTGTCGCGCAAGGTGGCTGAAGCGGCGTAGACCAGGCTGCCTTCCAGGCCGGTCTGGGTGAGCACCAACTCCCCTTTTTGCGCAAAACGCCGGCCGGATGTGTCTTCGAACGACAGTGTGGTGGCCTTGAGGGGGTGGCCGGCAAACCGGTCGGCCAGGTGGGCGCTCCAGCCCACCTGTTGCAACCGGGGTGACAACGCGTCAAACCCACAGTTGGCGGGGTGCAAGGGGCGCAGCGCCAGACCCCGGTCTTGCAACCACCCCCACCAGGCGCCGTCCGATCCCAGCCGGGGCCAGCTGGCCCCGCCCAGCGCCAGGACCACCGCTTGGTGGGTTTGTTCCACCGGACCTTGTGGCCCCACGGTTTCCAGGCGCCACCCTTCAGGGGCGGTGTCCAGCACCCCAGTCCAGCGGTGGCGCATGTGAAACAACACGGGGGCGCCTCCAGCGGTTGGTTGGCGCAGGCGGTGCAGCCAGGCCCGCAACAGTGGAGCCGCCTTCATGTCGGTGGGGAACACGCGGTTGGAGCTGCCCACAAAAGTGTCTATACCCAACCCGTGCGCCCAGTCCCGAACCCCCTGGGGGCCCAACAGGGCCAGCCAACGGCCCACCTCGGTGTTGCGCGCGCCGTACCGCGTGACAAACCTGTCCAGGGGTTCTGCATGGGTGAGGTTGAGTCCCCCTATGCCTGCCAACAAAAACTTGCGGCCCACCGACGGCATGGCGTCGTACAGGTGCACCGGCACCCCGGCAGAGGACAAGACCTCGGCGGCTTTGAGGCCGGCCGGGCCGGCGCCCACCACGGCAACGGTGTGACCCAATGCGGTCGTCATGGTCAGTAATGCGGGGGTAACTCGTCGCGCAAGCTGCGCGGAGGCGCCCCTGCGCCGTTGTCGCGCAACTGCTGGTGAAGCTGCACCACCTGGGCTTGCAGCCGGTCTATGGCCAGTTGTTGGCGGTAGACCAGGGCGTTGAGCTGGTCCAGCAGGTCGTCGGCGTACGCCACCTTGATCTCAAGGTCGGTGAGGCGTTGGTCGTTGGCGTGGGTGTCCATGGCGTGGTGCTCAGCGGGCGGTGGAGGCCAACAGATAGCGGGTCACCAATGGGGGCTCCTCGCCTTTGTGGAAGGCCAGCTTGCGGTCGCGCAGCGCGACATCGGCCGCGCCCACGCGGTCAAAACGGCGCAGGTGTTCGGTCCAAGAGGCGTCAACCACTTGCTCAACAAAGTGCCCAGGGTTGCCCAGGTCTTCCAGCAGCTCCCAGTGCAGAGCCCCTTGGCGCAAGCGGCTGCGCCGGCTGTCTTGCATGAGCGCCCTGAAGTCATCGGCCCGTGCTGGGTCGATGCGGTATTCGATGCAGACCATCACCTGGCCGTGGGCGGGCGGGGCGTCGGCAATGGGCAATTTGAAGGACTTGGTGGGGGTCAGGTCTTCTACCAGCCCGCGGTCTTGGACCAGCCGTTGGGCGATCCAGACCGCAGCCAAACCCGAGGCTGCAGCAACGGCCACGCTGGTCCGCACACTGGTCCACTGAGCCACCTGGCCCCACAGCGCGGCACCAAGAGCGCTGCCCCCCATGATGGCCATTTGGTACATGGACATGCCCCGGGCGCGAACCCAGTCGGGCAGCGCCAGCTGCGCTGAGACGCTCAGGGAGTTGGCCGTGGTGATCCAGGCCATACCGGCCAGGAACATGGCGGGGACCGCCCATGTGACGCTGGGGCTCCAAGCCATCACCGCCATGGACAGGGATTGCAGTGCCACCCCTGAAAACACCAGCTGGTCACGGGACACGTTTTCGCGCAGCCGTGGCAGGCACAACACCGCGACGATGGCGCCGCTGCCCATGGTGGCCAGCAGCAGGGTGAAGGTGCCGGCACCGCCGCCTTCCATGCGCAAAGCCAGCAAGGGCAACAACGCCATCAGGGCGGTGGAGTGGAAAAAAAACAGGCCCACGTGCAGGTAGACCACCCGCAACCGCTGGGACTGGACCACAAATTGCCACCCCACACGCATGGCGCTCCAAAACGGTTCGCGGCCCAGGGGGTTGGGCGGTTGCACACGGCGCCAGCGCCAGATGATGCAGGCAGCAGCCAAGGCCAGGACCGCGTTCACCACAAACACATAAGCGCTGCCGACCCAGCCGATCAAGCCACCGGCCGCCAGGGGCCCGATGATGCGCGAGGCGTTCATGGAGACCCCGTTCAACCCCAGGGCTTGGGGCAGTTGGTGGCGCGGCACCAACTCGGGCACGATGGCGGAGAACACCGGCCAGCGCATGGCCAAACCGATGCCGTTGGCAAACACCAATGCCAACAACAGGCCGGGCGTGATCACCCCCGCCAAGACCACAGCGCACAAACACGCAGCGACCACGGCCACCCACAATTGGGTGGTCAGAAAGTAGCGCCGGCGGTCCAGGGTGTCCGCCAACGCGCCGCTGGGCAAGCCCAACAGGAACACAGGCAGCGTGGCCGCGGTTTGCACCAGGGCCACCCACACCGGGGAGGCCGTGAGCGAGGTCATGAGCCAGGCGGCCGCCACGTCGTTCATCCACATGCTGATGTTGGCCATCAGCCAGGTGGTCCACAACCACGTGAAGGTGGTGTGCCGGAACGGGGCGAGCGCCAGCAGGCCCAAAGGGGGTGGGGGATCCAGGTCGGCTGGGTGTTGGGACATTCCCCCAATTGTCGCCTGCAAATGGCGGGTTTGCGGCGAGCCCGGTCCAGGTGGTTGTGGTCAGCGCCCCAAGGCTGGGAACAACTGGGTCAGGCCGGCGGCCATCACCTCCACCGCCAGGGCAGCCAGGATCAGGCCCATCAGCCGGGTCATCACGTTGATGCCCGTTTTGCCCAGCACCCGGGCGATGGGCTCGGCCAGCGTGAAACACACTGCAGTGGCCAGGCCGATCACCACCCCATAGCCCACCAACGCGGCGTGTTGCCAAAAGGACTGCGCCCGGTCGGCGTAGATCACCACGGTGGACATGGTGGCCGGCCCGGTCAGCAGGGGAATGGTCAAGGGCACCACCGCGATGGAGGCCCTGGAGGCCGCATCCGCCACCTCGTCCTCGGTGGTTTTGGCCTCGGCGGGTTGGGCGTTGAGCATGGCCAGCGCTGAGGTGAGCAACAGCATGCTGCCGCCCACCTGGAAACTGGCGAGTGAAATGCCAAAAAACGCCAAAATTTGCAGGCCCAACAGCGCCGAGGCCGCGATCACCGCAAACGCGCTGACCCCCGCCACCAACACCGTGTGCCGTTTTTGGGCCTGGCTGAACCCTTGTGTGTAGTGGATAAAAAACGGCACGATGGCCAGGGGGTTCACAATGGCCAGCAGGGTGACCAAGGGTTTGAAGTCCATGGGGTCTCCGGGTGTCTCGTGTTGGGTTATTCTGCCCATTGGGCCACAGCGGTGGCCTTTTTTGAACCAAGGAGATGCAAAAGATGGGTGCTGTTGTTGAACTGGTGTCGGCCGACGGCACGCGGGTGCCGGCCTACGTGGCCACCCCCAGTGGGGTGGTCCGTGGGGCCGTGGTGGTGTTGCAAGAGATTTTTGGTGTGAACAGCCACATCCGCGCTGTGGCCGACGGCTACGCCCAAGCCGGCTACTTGGCCGTGGCGCCGGCGACCTTCCACCGCGTGGAGCAGGGCGTTGAACTGGGGTATGCCGAAGACGACATGAAACGTGGTTTTGGTCTCAAAATGGCCGTGGAGGGCCTGCCCGACCCGGGTGCGATGGCCGATATCCAGGCCGCTGTCGCCTACGCGGGGCAGCGCGCTGGTGGCAAAGTGGGGGTTGTAGGTTACTGCTGGGGCGGTTTGTTGACCTGGCGTGCCGCCTGCGGCCTGGAGGGGGTGTCGGCCGCGGTGCCTTATTACGGCGGCGGGATGACCACCGAAGCCGAGGTGGCGCGCCAACCCAAGTGCCCTGTCATGGCCCACTTTGGCGAGGCCGATCACTGGATCCCCCTGGACACGGTCCACGCGTTTGCCGCCGCACAGCCCGGGGTGCAGGTTCATGTGTACGCCGCCAACCACGGGTTCAATTGCGACCAGCGGGGGGCGTACAACGCCGCTGCGGCCGATCTGGCCCGCGACCGCACCCTGGCGTTTTTTGCCGAACACCTCGGTTGAGCCCCCGCCCCTCAGGGGGCGTTGGCTTGCCAGGCCTGCACCCAAGCGGGCAAGGCCTCGGCTGGCAGCGAGCGGCTGTACAACCAGCCCTGTTGGGCGTCGCAGTGGTGCTGGGTCAGGAAGTCCCGCTGTGCGGGGGTTTCGACCCCTTCAGCAACCACTTGCAAGCCCAGGTCGTGTGCCATCGAGATGGTCGCCCTGACGATGGCTTCGTCTTCGGCGTCGCCGGGAATGTCGGTCACAAAAGACCGGTCGATCTTCACCTTGCTCAAGGGCAGGCGTTTCAGGTAGCCCAAGCTGGAGTACCCGGTGCCAAAATCGTCCAAAGCCAGGGTCACCCCCAGGGCGGTGATGTCGCTCAAGCGGTTGTTCAGGTCGGGCAAGGCCTGCATCAGCAGGCTTTCGGTGATTTCCAGCTCCAGACAGTCCGCCCTGACACCACTGGTCAACAAAACCTCGCGCAGGTGGGCTATAAAACTGGGCCGGTTGAACTCCAGGGCGGAGATGTTCACAGCCATCCGCAGCCGCCCCATGGCCGGTTGTTGCGCTGCCATGGCGTGCCACTGCCGCAGTTGCAGGCAGGCCTCTTTCAGCACCCATTGGCCCAGTGCATCGATCAAACCTGCGTCTTCAGCAATGGGGATAAAACGGTCGGGGGGCACCACACCCAATTCGGGGTGCCGCCAACGGACCAAGGCCTCGGTGCCCAGGACATCTCCCGCGCCGTTGACTTGGGGCTGGTATTCCAGAAACAACTCGCGCGCCTCGGGCTGCAAAGCCCTGCGCAATCCGGTCTCCAGCACCAACCGCTGAGACAAACGTTCGGTCATGTCGGGTGCAAAAAAACGCCAGCTGTTGCGGCCGGAGTCTTTGACCGCGTACATGGCCGTGTCTGCGTGGCGCAGCAAGGTTTCTACATCCTCCCCATCACCGGGGTAATACGCCAACCCCAGGCTGGCCGACACGGTCACCTCATGGTTGTCCAGGGTGACAGGTTCGGACAGGGCCTTCACAATTTTACGGGCAGCGACCGCAGCCCCCTCGCGGCCTTTCAGTTTGGGCAGCAGCACCACAAATTCATCGCCACCCAGCCGGGCCAAGACATCCCGTGCCCGCAGACAGACCCTCAACCGTTGCGCCACGGTTTGGAGCAACAAGTCGCCCTGGCTGTGGCCCAGGCTGTCATTGACATGTTTAAAACGGTCCAGGTCCAGGAACATGATGGCCATCGGTTCACCCCGCTCCTGTGCCTCACGCAGGGTGTTCTCCGCCTGGGCCATCCAATGGGTGCGGTTGGACAGCCCTGTCAGGGGGTCGAAGTGGGCGAGTTGTGCCAGGGTAGCGTTGCTGCGGGCCAGCTCCACGGTGCGTTGTTCCACCAAGCGCTGGGTCCGGCGGTTCAGCCCTGTGATGACCATCAAAAAGGCGCCCAACATGGCGACCGAACCCAGCCCGGTGGCCAGGGTGACCCAAGTGGTCCAGTTGCGTGACTGGGCCAGGTATTGCGGGCCGATCACAAAATGCGCCTGCCAGTTTTGGCCCCCGAACCGAAGGGGCCAGTCGGCTGCCCAAAGGTTGGGGCGTTGGGGTGCATTCTCGCAACCAGAGGGACCAGACAGCCGCCGGTTGGGGGCGGAGGCGTGGGCGTCGATCAGGCACAGGGTCCATCGACCGGTATCGGCTGGGTCCAGCACGGCCTGCAGCACATCGTCCATGCGAAACACCGCAGACACCACGCCCTTTAACGTAGTGGTACCCGAGTGGAACACCGCCTGGTACATCACCACGCCACGTTGTTCCCCTGCTTCTTGAACCAGCCGTATCGCTTGTGTGGTGGTGGGCAACCCTGTTTGTTGTGTGGATGCGACCGACGCGGCCGTGGCCGGCAGCACCCGCACATCCAAGCCCAACACGCTGCGGTTGCTGTCCAAGGGCTCCACCAAGGTGATGGGCAGGTGGTAGTCCGCCTGGGGGGCTTTGAACACCTGACCGTTGGCGTCGCGACCTTTGATCTCCAAACCGCCCGCTCCACCCCGCCAGGGTGGGGTTTCAAAAGATGTGCGTTGATCCGCCTTGACCAGCGGGCTCCAACCAAAGTTCTGGGTTCCGCTGTAGCGCTCCAGCCAAGGGCGTGTGGCGGCCTTGAAGTCGGCTTCTGACAGGTGCTGGGTCAGTTGCATCAACTTGGCAATGGCCACCACACTGTCGGCCTGGGCGTCCAAGCGGCGCTGGAGGCGCAGTGCTTGTTCGTGGGTTTCCTGTTGAAAACGCTGGGACAGCGCCCGCTCGTCGCCTTGGCGCAGTTGGTAAAAACTGCCGCTGGTCAGTACCAAGGCAAAGACCATCGGCAGTGCCACCGTGCGTGTGCGTGGGCGCCACGCTTCCGCCGGTTCACCAAACAAGGCCAACACCATAGGGGCCAACAACACCACGCCCAACGCGTCACCCAACCACCAAGTCCACCAGCTGTAGAGAGCGTCCGCAGCGGGGATGGCACCGCCTGCAACCAACAAAGGGACCGACAGGCTGGCGTTGATCATGGAGCCCATGGGGGTTATCAAAAACATGAACAGCGCCACCTTGGTGGGGGTGTCCATGGCGCTGGGGTAACCCACCCAACGCCAAACCATCCAGGCGGTTGCCCACGCTTGGATGGCCGCCCCCGCGGGCGCCAGCAGCAAAGACCAAGACCAACTGGCCACGCTGGCTTGGTTGTGAGCGAGCACCTGCACCAACAAAGAACCCAGGAACACTCCGGGCGTGAGGCGGATGCCCCAAATCAACACCACAGCCAGTGCCAAGCCCGCAGGCAGGAACACCAGCGACACGTAGTCTGGTGGCGTGGAAACCTTGAGTGACAACCAGCCAAACAGGGCGTAAGCCAGAGCGGTGGCGAGGTTCAAAAACAGGCGTGTGGTCAAGGTCGGGCTGAAGGCGGGTCTGTGACAGTCCCGAAATGTAGCAGCCTGTGGGGATCCGCCCGGCGCTTCAGGGTACCCGCAGGTGGCCCAAGGGAAGCGCCGCCGATACCTTGACCTCACCCAGGGAGAAACTGGTGTGTATGTCTTTGACGTGGGGCAGGTTGACCAGCTTTTGCAAAGCCAGGCGGGAAAAACTGTCCAGGTCAGGAGCGACCACCTGCAGTTCAAAGGTTCCAGTGCCACTGATGTAATGGCAGGTGATGACCTCGGGCAGGCCGCGGATGGCATCCTCCAGTTGCCGGGTGGCGTCACCGGTGTTGCGGTCGGCGTCCAGTCGCACAAACGCCAACACCCCCAGCCCCACTTTGCGCCGGTCCACCACCGCCCGGTAGCCTGTGATGTAACCCGCCTGTTCCAAAGCCTTGACCCGCCGCCAGCAAGGGGCTGCCGACAGACCTACCCGCTGGGAGAGTTCCGCGTTGGTGAGCCGGCCATCCAGTTGCAACTCTTCCAAGATGGCCCAGTCAAACTTGTCAAGCTGTTCCATTTTTTGGCTTTTTGAGAATTAATCTTTCTTTTATAGTTTATTTTAGACAATAAAAGAAAGGACATATCCGGCTGGCCCGCATACACTGACCGCTACAACCAAACCAGGAGACCCTCCCCATGAACGCACCTCTGTCGGGTGACCTGCGCCGAGCCCTTGTGGCCGTGACCTTGGAAGACAAATACACCCTTGAGCGTGGGCAGGCTTTTATGAGCGGGGTGCAAGCCTTGGTCCGTTTGCCGATGTTGCAGCGACAGCGAGATGCCCTGGTGGGCCGGCAAACCGCGGGTTTTGTCAGCGGCTACCGGGGCTCTCCGCTGGGGGGGTACGACCAGGCGTTGTGGGGGGCACAAAAACATTTAAAAGCCCAACATGTCGTTTTCCAGCCCGGAGTCAACGAAGAGCTGGCCGCCACGGCGGTGTGGGGCACCCAACAATTGGGTTTTGCCCCGGCTGGGACTCAGCGTTACGACGGGGTGTTTGGTCTTTGGTACGGCAAGGGGCCGGGCGTGGACCGGTGTTCTGATGTGTTCAAACACGCCAACATGGCCGGTACCACCCCCTGGGGCGGTGTGATCGCCGTGGCGGGTGATGACCACGTGGCCAAAAGTTCAACCGCTGCCCACCAAAGTGACCACATCTTCAAAGCCTGTGGTTTGCCGGTGTTTTTTCCGGCCAGCGTGCAGGAGATTCTGGATTTGGGTGTTCATGCATGGGCGATGAGCCGCTTTGCGGGTGTGTGGGCCGGCATGAAAACCATACAAGAAATTGTGGAGTCCAGCGCCACGGTGGAGGTGAACCCAGAGCGGGTGGTGTGTCAGGTGCCGGCGTTCGACATGCCCCCTGGTGGGCTGCACATCCGCTGGCCCGATGCGGCGCTGGAACAAGAGGCCCGCTTGTTTGACCACAAGTGGTACGCCGCCCTGGCTTACATCCGGGCCAATCGCCTCAACCACAACGTGGTTGAAGGGCCTCATGACTGCTACGGGATCATAGCCAGTGGCAAAGCCTACAACGACACCCGCCAAGCCCTGTTGGACCTGGGTTTGGATGACCCCACCTGCCGCCAGCTGGGGATACGTTTGCACAAGGTGGCTGTGGTGTGGCCTTTGGAGGCCCAGACCACGCGCGAATTCGCCACGGGTCTGCGTGAAATCCTGGTGGTGGAAGAAAAACGCCAGGTCATTGAATACCAACTGAAAGAGGAGTTGTACAACTGGCGCTCGGACGTTCGCCCTGATGTCTTGGGTAAATTTGACGAGGTGGGCGGAGACCACTCTGGCGGGGAGTGGTCGGTCCCGAACCCCAGTGCCCACACCTTGCTGCGGGCCAATGCCGACTTGTCGCCGGCCATCATTGCCCGGGCCTTGGCTCGCCGGTTGCGCAAACGGGGTTTGTTGCCCGAAGGTGCGGCGGTGACCGCTCGGGTGGATGCCCACCTGGCGCTGCTGGATGCCAAAGACCGGGCCATGCTGGCCCTTCAAGCCGCGCGCCCACCTGTGGACCGGCAACCCTGGTTTTGTTCGGGTTGCCCCCACAACACCAGCACCCAGGTGCCCGAGGGCTCCAGAGCCATGGCAGGCATAGGTTGCCACTTCATGGCCACCTGGATGGACCGCGCGACCGTGGGCTTTACCCAAATGGGCGGTGAGGGGGTGCCTTGGGTGGGGCAACAACCCTTTACCAACGAGCAACATGTGTTTGCCAATTTGGGCGACGGCACCTACTTTCACAGCGGCATCTTGGCCATACGGCAGAGCATTGCAGCCGGGGTGAACATCACCTACAAGCTGCTCTACAACGACGCGGTCGCGATGACCGGTGGGCAGCCTGTGGGCGAGCGGCCCGAGGGGCACAGCGTTGTTCAAATCGCCCAGAGCCTGCAGGCCGAAGGGGCCCAGCGCATCACCATCGTCACCGACGAGCCAGACAAATATGCCCATGCCAAGGACCAGGGTCTGCCCGCGGGCATTGCGATTGAACACCGCGATGCGCTGGACCGGGTGCAGCGTGCGTTTCGGGCCTTGCCGGGCACCACGGTGATCATTTACGACCAGACCTGCGCCACCGAAAAACGGCGCCGGCGCAAACGGGGCGTTTTGGCAGAACCCCCGCAGCGCGTGGTCATCAACGACCTGGTGTGTGAGGGCTGTGGCGATTGTGGTGTCCAGAGCAATTGTTTGAGTATCGAGCCTTTAGAGACCGAATGGGGTCGCAAGCGGACCATCAACCAAGGCAGTTGCAACAAAGACATGAGCTGCCTGAAAGGGTTTTGCCCCAGTTTTGTCACGGTCAGTGGGGGGCGCTTGCGTGCGGGTACAGCGCGAGCGGCCAGCGAGGGTTCGGCGCTCGCCGATGGACGCAGCTGGGGCGAGCCTCCGGAACCCGTTTTGCCTGCCACAGACAAGGCGTATGGCGTGGTCGTGGCAGGCGTGGGGGGTACCGGGGTCATCACGGTGGGGCAGTTGTTGGGCATGGCCGCCCATATCGACGGCAAAGCCGTGATCACCCAAGACGCAGCGGGTTTGGCCCAAAAGGGAGGGGCCACCTGGAGCCATGTGCTGATAGCCGACAACCCCCAGGCCATCCGCACCACCCGGGTGGGCATGGCTGGGGCAGACCTGGTGTTGGGGTGTGATCCGGTGGTCTCAGCGGGTAAAGAAACCCTGTTGCGCTTGTGTGTTGGCCGCTCCAAGGTGGCGCTGAACAGCCATGTCTCACCCACGGCGGCATTTGTGCGCGATGGTGCTTGGGCCAACCCGGCGCACGCGTGCGCAGAGGCCTTGGCGGGTGCGGTGGCTCCCAACGACCTGGGTGCCTTGGATGCCGATGCCCTGGCCAAACAGCTGTTGGGTGACAGCCTGTATGCCAACCCCTTGTTGCTCGGGTACGCGTGGCAGCGCGGTTGGGTCCCCCTGAGCCAACAGGCCTTGTTACAAGCCATGGCCCTGAACGGGGCATCGGTGGAGAAAAACCAATCGGCTTTTGCGTGGGGCCGCTGGGCCGCGCACGACCCGACCCGTTTGAACCGGCAGCTGGCCCCTGCCCAAACCGTTCAATTCCAACCCCGGGAGGGTTTGGACGTGTTGGTCGAGCGCCGGGTGGCGTATCTCACGGCGTATCAAAACACCGCTTATGCCCAGCGCTACCAGGCATGGGTGGAGCGTGTCCGCGAGGCCGAGGGGCGTGTACTGGGCACGGGGCAGTCCCGGCTGGCCCAAGTGGTGGCCCGGCAGCTTTTTCGGGTGATGGCGTACAAAGACGAGTACGAGGTGGCCCGTTTGCACACCGATCCCGCGTTCAAGGCCCAACTCGAACGGCAGTTTGAAGGTGATGTGCGCCTCCAGTACCACCTGGCTCCCCCCTTGTGGTGGAGGCAGCGTGCGGACGCTGTGCCGACCAAACAGGTGTTTGGTGCATGGGTGCGGCCGTTGTTCGGTGTTTTGGCCACGTTCAAGGGTTTGCGCGGAACCCGTTGGGACCCCTTCGGTTGGACCGATGAGCGCCGCTCTGAGCGGGCCTTGGTGGTGTTGTACGAACAAGCCCTGGCGCAGGTGATCGAGGGTTTGACGCCTGATAACCACGCACTCGCTCTTGAGTGGATGGGCGTGACCGATACCATCAAAGGGTTTGGCCATGTCAAGGCCCGGCACCACCAGGCGGCGCTGCAACGCTGGAAAGCCTGCGAGGCCCAATGGGCCAGTGGCCGCAGCGCGGGTGCCTGAAGGGGACAGGTCGCTACACTCGCCGTTTTGGGTTCTGAAAGGCCGGTTGTATGGGGGTGGGCACAGGGTTTGCGCTGGCGGCTGGCCTGATGTGGGGCTTGGTGTTTGTCGCGCCCTTGATGTTGCCTGGGTACCCTGCTGCCTTGCAGTCGGTCGGCCGGTACCTGGCTTTTGGTCTGATATGCGTGCCCCTGGCGTGGCTGGACCGTGGTGCGCTGCGCCAGTTCACCAAGGCCGATTGGTGGGAGGCCCTCAAGCTGGCCGCTGTGGGCAATTTGCTGTACTACCTGTTGTTGGCAGGATCGATACAGCGCACGGGCGGGCCCTTGACCACCATGGTGATTGGCACATTACCCGTGGTCATCGCCATCGCCTCTAACCTGAGAGACGCGCAGCGAGACGGCCGTTTGCCCTGGAGGCGTTTGATGCCCTCTTTGGTGTTGATCGCTTGGGGTATCGGTTTGGTGAACCACGCGGAATGGGCCGAGTCGCCGGTCGGTGGAGGCATGGATCCTGCGGCCTATGTCTGGGGTGCTTTGATGGCCGTTGGGGCTGCGGCTTGTTGGACGTGGTACCCCCTGCGCAACGCCGATTGGTTGCGCCACCACCCCGATCGCAGCCCCAGGGTATGGGCCACCGCCCAGGGTGTGGCCACCCTCCCGCTGGCCTTGTTGGGTTTTGGGGTGTTTTGGGTGGTGATGGGGCTCACCAACAACCCGTTTGACATGCCCTCAGGGCCCACCCCTGTGCGGTTTTGGGGGTTGATGTTGGCTGTTGGCCTTTTGGCCTCTTGGCTGGGTACCCTCTGTTGGAACGAGGCCAGCCAGCGCCTGCCCACCACCTTGGTGGGCCAAATGATCGTGTTTGAGACCCTGGCCGCCTTGGTCTATGCCTATTGGTGGCGTGGAACCTGGCCGTCGCCCGGAGTGCTGGCCGGCGTGGCCTGTCTGGTGGCAGGTGTGTTGTGGGCGGTTCGAATCAAACCCGTTCCGGTTGATGCGGAAGCAACCCCTCATTAACCGTTGGCCACACTGGGCGTTTAGAATGGTTGGTTACCAGTGTGGTGTTCACCACGAACACCCCTTGTCACAGGCACCGATACAGGAATCCCAACGTGTTCATTTCTTCTGCTTACGCCCAGGCCGCCTCTGGCGGTGATACCCAGTCCACCCTGATGGGCATGTTGCCATTGGTGTTGATGTTTGTGGTGCTGTATTTCGTCATGATCCGGCCCCAAATGAAACGCCAAAAAGAGCACAAGGCCATGGTCGATGGCCTGGCCAAAGGCGATGAGGTTGTTACAGCCGGTGGTATTTTGGGCAAGGTCACCAAAATTGGTGACGGCAACGTGGGTGTGGAACTGGCCCCGGGCGTTGAAGTGCAATTGCAGCGCACTGCCGTGGCCCAAGTGCTGCCTAAAGGCAGCATCAAATAAGCCCTGTGGCCAACCGGCGCGTGGGGTGGTGGTCCGCCTTTAGCGCCTAATGGAGCGAACCGCTCATGAACCGTTACCCGCTGTGGAAGTACGTGACCATCGTGGTTGCGTTGTTGATCGCCACGCTTTACACCGTTCCCAACTTTTTCGGCGAGGCTCCGGCGGTTCAACTGTCAGCGGGCAAAGCCACGGTCAAGCTTGACACCACGTCTGTTGTTGCAGTGGAGCAGGCTTTGGCTGCTCAAGGCTTGACGGCTGCCGCGGTCCAGTTTGATGGGCAATCGGTGAAGGCCCGTTTCGAGTCAACAGACGACCAGATCAAAGCCCGTGACGCGATAGACCGGGCGTTGAACAAAGACCCCGCCAACCCACAGTACGTGGTCGCCTTGAACCTGCTGCCGCGCACGCCCGCTTGGTTGCAAGCGGTGGGGGCCATGCCCATGTACCTGGGCCTTGATTTGCGGGGTGGGGTGCACTTCATGTTGCAGGTGGACATGCCGGGTGCCCTTGAAAAGAGGTCCGAGGTGGTGGCCAGCGACATCCGTTCGGCCCTGCGGGACAAAAACATCCGGCACGGTGGTGTGCGCCGCGAGGGGCAAACCATCGAACTGCGTTTGCGCGACACCGCCACGCAGACTGCGGCGTTGCGGGTGATCACAGACCAGTTTCCCGATCTCCAATCCACCGAAGCGCCTGATGGGGGCATGACCAAAGTCACGCTGAGCCTCAAACCCGACGCCGCGCGCCGTGTTCAAGAGCAGGCCCTCAAACAAAACATCACCACCCTGCACAACCGCATCAATGAGTTGGGGGTGGCAGAGCCGGTGATCCAACAACAGGGTTTGGACCGCATTGTGGTTCAGTTGCCGGGTGTGCAA
The DNA here is from genome assembly GCA_041158605.1 of Pseudomonadota bacterium. Taxonomy (GTDB): domain Bacteria; phylum Pseudomonadota; class Gammaproteobacteria; order Burkholderiales; family Burkholderiaceae_C; genus JBEBBB01. The sequence goes on along the minus strand of JBEBBB010000136.1, from coordinate 5,701 downwards.
GACACCGCCAAGGCCAAAGACATTCTGGGTCGCACCGCCACCTTGGAGGTTCGGTTGGTGGACGAAAGCGCAGACGGGCGCGCGGCCGAACAGGGGGCTGCTGCGGTGCCATTTGGCTCCGAGCGCCACCTGGACCGCAACGGCCAGGCTGTCATCACCCGCCGGGACGTGGTCCTGACCGGTGAAAACCTCACCGACGCCCAAGCGGGGTTTGACAGCCAGACCCAAGAAGCAGCCGTTCACCTGACTTTGGACGCCAAAGGCGCCCGCATTTTCCGGGATGTGACCCGTGAAAACGTGGGCAAACGCATGGCGATTCTGCTGTTCGAAAAAGGCAAGGGTGAGGTCGTCACGGCCCCGGTCATCCGGACCGAAATTGGCGGTGGGCGGGTTCAAATTTCCGGGCGCATGTCCACCACCGAGGCCAATGACACGGCGCTGCTGCTGCGTGCAGGGTCTCTGGCCGCACCCATGGACATTGTGGAAGAGCGGACCATTGGCCCCAGCTTGGGGGCTGACAACATCCGCATGGGCTTCAACAGCGTTGCCTGGGGCTTTTTGGCCGTGGTGGCCTTCATGTGCGTGTACTACATGATGTTTGGGGTGTTCTCCAGCTTGGCTCTGGGCTTTAACCTCATGCTGTTGGTGGCGGTTTTGTCCATGTTGCAGGCCACCTTGACCCTGCCCGGTATGGCCGCCATGGCGCTGGCGCTGGGCATGGCGATTGACGCCAACGTGTTGATCAACGAGCGGGTGCGTGAAGAGCTGCGCAACGGTTCCTCTCCCCAGACCGCCATCAACACCGGTTATGACCACGCGTGGGACACCATTCTGGACTCCAACATCACCTCGTTGTTGGCCGGTCTGGCCTTGCTGGCTTTTGGTTCTGGACCGGTTCGGGGTTTCGCCGTGGTGCATTGCCTGGGTATTTTGACCAGCATGTTCTCGGCCGTGTTTTTCTCGCGTGGTTTGGTCAACCTCTGGTATGGCCGGCAGAAAAAGCTCAAATCCTTGTCGATAGGCACCATTTGGCAAGCCGAGGGTGGCAAAGCCGCAGCCCGGTCTGCCAGCAACGATTAAACGGCTGAATCTCCATGGAACTTTTTCGCATCCAAAAAGACATCCCGTTCATGCGCCATGCTTTGGTGCTGAATGCGGTGTCGTTCCTCACCTTTGTTGCTGCGGTGTTTTTCCTTTTCAGCCGGGGCCTGAACCTGTCGGTTGAATTCACGGGCGGCACGGTGCTGGAGGTCTCGTACGAACAACCCGCTGATTTGGAGGCCATCCGGGGTGTGGTCGCGAAACTGGGTTATGCCGAGGTCCCTGTTCAGAATTTTGGGACCTCGCGCGATGTGATGATGCGCTTGCCCGTGGTCGCCAACCAGACCTCGGGTCAACAAAGTGAAACCGTGTTGTCCGCCCTCAAGGCCCAAAACCCGGCTGTGACCTTGCGCCGCACCGAGTTTGTGGGCCCCCAGGTGGGCAAAGAGTTGTTGACCGATGGTTTAAAAGCACTGGCTTTTGTGATCGGCGGCATCATGGTGTATCTGGCCATTCGGTTTGAATGGAAATACGCCGTTTCAGCCATCATCGCCAACCTCCACGATGTCATCATCATTCTGGGGTTCTTTGCCTTTTTCCAGTGGGAGTTTTCCCTGGCGGTGTTGGCGGCGGTGTTGGCGGTGTTGGGGTATTCGGTCAACGAGTCGGTGGTGATTTTTGACCGTATCCGGGAGACTTTCCGCCGGCAACGCAAAATGACCACCGTTCAGGTCATTGACCACGCCATCACCTCCACCATCAGCCGCACCATCATCACCCATGGCTCGACCGAGGTGATGGTGTTGTCCATGCTGTTGTTTGGCGGCCCCACCTTGCACTATTTTGCGATGGCGCTCACCATAGGCATCCTGTTTGGGATTTATTCGTCTGTGTTTGTGGCGGCGGCGGTGGCGATGTGGTTGGGCATCAAACGGGAAGACCTGGTCAAGGCCCCCGCGGCCAAACCCGGTGACCCTACCGACCCGAACGCTGGTGCGGTGGTTTGATCGGTTTCCCTTTTCACTGGCATACTGGCAACAGTGACAACAAGTCCAACACACCCAACAGGATTGGCGGCACAGGCCCGCAGCGCCTACCTGCGCCATGTGGTTCAGCACCTGGAACCCATGGCAACGGCCGCCCACCAGCACCTGCTGGCCTTGTTGGACCAGCCTTGCACCATCAGTGAGTCCACCCGCAGGCGGGATGCATGGCAGCTGTTTGGGCGGGTGAAGTCGGCATGGGTCTCCGACACCCGGCGGCGGCTTGAGGGCTTGCAGGGCCCAGTCGGTGCTGGGGCCGCGGCGCACCGTGGCGGCGAGCTGACCCTTTTGGGTGAGGAGACCGTCGAAAACCAGATACTGGCCGCACGGGCCGCTTTGCTGGTCAACGAAAAGTCGGGTGAAACGTTCAACGACTTGAAGCTGCGCATCCAGCATTTGGATGGTACCAGCGAACTGGACAAAAACGATCCCTTGCAGGCCAGCAATGTCACGCAGGTGGTGGTGGATGCCTGGCTGGATGCCGGGTTGGGTCGGGATCACTGGGAGATGTGCAAAGTCGCCATCCAGCCCTTGTTGGTCCAGGCCCTGGTGCAGGGTTATAAGCTGGCCAACGACTTGCTCTTGGACAGTGGTGTGCTGCGCGAAATCGATTTGCGCCAGTTGGTGCGGCGCACCCCCGGCGGGGACTCTGCAGCCGCGCCCAAACCTCCTGCGGCACCCGTTGTTCCCGATACCGCAACGCCATCGGTCCATGGCCGTATCGAGCCCGCAGCGGTCCCTGGCGGTACGGGCTCTGTGGCCAATGCGGCCCCCGAGGATATCTCGGGGCGTTTGATGCGCTTCCTGACCGACAAACTGCCAGGCTCGGCCAAGTGGTTGAGGGGCATGGCTGGTGGCACCCCTGAAGCCCTACCCCCTTCAGCGGCACCCGTTCCAGCGACCTCCTCGCCTGTGTCGACGGCCCCCAGTGTGGCGGGGCGTGCCCCCGTTGCTTCGGCGCCGGTGACCGAAGCGGGCGACACCCGCCAGCGGCCTCCGGCGTTCCCGGCCACCCAGGTGTTCCACAACCCCACCATGAAGATGGATTGGAGCACCGTCGAGTCCAGCGCGGCGGGGGTGAGGCAGTTCGCCAAGGCCATGAAAGCGGCCGCCCGCACCGATCACGAAAAAGCGGTGATCGAGGTGGTGGCCATGATTTTTGAAAGCATTTTGGCCGAGGAGCGCATTCCGTCCAGCATCCGGGTGTGGTTCGCCCGTTTGCAGATGCCTGTTTTGCGCACAGCGGTGGCCGATCCCGAGTTTTTGTCCACGACCGACCACCCCGCCCGCATGCTGATCGACCGCATGGGGTCCTGTGTGATGGGGTTCGATGCAGGGGTGTCCCTGGAACCGCTGGAAAAAGAAATCCGCCGGGTGGTTCAGGTGATCGAGCAGTACCCAGAGACCGGCCGGCGCGTGTTCGAGCTGATGTACAAAGAGTTCTTGAAGTTTTTGTCCACCCACCTGCAGAACCAAGGCAAGGTGGGTCAGGTCGCCAATGTGGCCCAGCAGATCGAACAAAAAGAAACCCTTACGGTCAAGTTCACCATTGAGTTGCGCAAGCAGCTGGGCGACGCGCCTGTGCGCGAAGCGATACGCCAATTTTTGTTCCAAGTGTGGGCCGAGGTCATGGCCATGGCCGTGGTCAAGTACGGCGCCCAGCATGAAACAGCCCGTGCCTTGCAGCAGACGGCCGGTGACCTGTTGTGGGCAGCTGGCTCCAAGTCCACCCGCCAAGAGCGGGCGCAGGTGATTGCCAAGTTACCCGCGCTGCTGCAAAAGCTGCGCGACGGCATGGTGTTGTTGGGTTACCCGGCTGACAAACAAGAGACGGTTATCAAGCGCATCAGCGACACCTTGGCCGATGCGTTCATGTCACGCAACGCCCCGATCGATCAAGCCTGGTTGGGCAACCTGGTGCACCACCTCTCCGACATCGAAGGTTTCTTGTCTGGTGGCGATGAAGGCGAGTTCGAGCTGAACACCGAAAGCCTGGAAATGATCACAGGCGTGGACGCTTCCAAAATCACGGTGTTGCCCAACACCGGCGTGACCGCCGGAGCCCAGGCCACGGCCCGCGTCAAAACCCTGCAGCTGGGTGACCGCTTTTTCCTGGAGCACAACGGGCGCGCGACACAGGTGCAATTGGCGTGGCGCAGTGAGCGCCAACACCTTTTCCTGTTCGTCAATTCGTCCGAGCAGTCCTTCCTGCTGCAACGCGGCCGTGTGGCCGCTTACTGGCAGTCGGGGTTGTTGCGCCCGGTGGACACCGAAGCCTTGACGGTCAAAGCCACCCGGGACGCTCTCCAGAAACTCGACGCCAATCCCGAGCGCTTGTTGGCCTGAGCCGCCAGGCGTCAGGCCCGCACCAACGGGGCATACAGCCCACCCGGCAAACGCTGGACCCTCCCCTCCAGCTCCAGGGTCAACAACGAGGCCTGCAGCGCCTCAACAGACCAACCTGTGCGCGCCTGCAGGGTATCCAAACCCATGGGGTCGTGGCCCATGGCGGCCAACAACGGTGCGTGTTCCTGGTCTGGGCTGGCTTTTGGGGTGTTGGGGCCCGCGCCTGTGGTTGGGTGGTCAAACCCGAGGATGTCAGCGGCGGACTCCACCAACTGGGCCCCCTGTTTGATCAATTCGTGGCAGCCTTTGGCTTGTGGGGCGTGTATGGAACCCGGGATCGCGTAAACATCCCGACCCTGCTCCAACGCGGTGCGAGCGGTGATCAAAGAACCCGATTTCAGGGCAGCCTCGACGACCAGTGTGCCCCGTGACAAACCGGAGATGATGCGGTTGCGTTGTGGGAAATGGGCCGCGAGGGGCCCGGTTCCAATGGGGTATTCGCTGACCAAAGCCCCGTTTGCCGCAATGGCGTGCGCCAGGTCCCGGTGTTGCCGGGGGTACACCCGGTCCAGGCCCGTGCCGACCACGGCAATGGTGCTCCCACCACCAGCCAAAGCCCCTTGGTGGGCTGCGGCATCGATGCCCAACGACAATCCGGACACCACACAAACCCCGGCCTCTCCCAAGGCACGGGCAAACTGGCGCGCGTTTTCCACCCCTTGTGCCGTGGGGTTGCGGCTCCCCACCACCGCCAAGCGGTGAACTGTGGGGTTGAGCACCTGCAGTTGCCCCAGCACGTACAACAACAAGGGGGGGTCTGCCGTTTCCAACAGGTCGGCTGGGTAAGCGGGGTCACCCACCGCCACCACATGGCGGTTCTCCGCTTCTGCCAGCCACGCCTGGGTGTTTAGGAGGGTGGCCTGCGTATCGCTGGATGGAGGCGCCAGCAATCGGTGGGCCAATGCCATGCCCACCACGGGTTCCAGCGCCGACGGGGTTTGGTCAAAAACCGCAGAGGGCCAGCCGAAGGCCGCCAGCAAACGCCGCGCTTTGACGCGTCCAATACCTGGGGTAGAGGTCAGGCGCAGCCAGGCGCCAAGGTCCTGGTCGAGCACGGTGTCTGTGGCTCAGGGGTTGGTGAAGCGGTCGCCGATGCGCACCCCGTCGGTGATCTGGAGCACGAGGGCATAAGACAGGTTGTCAAAGGTTCGGAAAACCATCATCAAGCCATTGCGCTCGCTGGGCAAACGGATGCTAGGCTGGTTGGTGTC
>JBEBBB010000135.1:0-2635 GCA_041158605.1 Pseudomonadota bacterium | reverse complement strand
GCGACGATCAAGCGGGCGTAGACCTTGGTGGCTTCCGGGGTCTTGTGGTTCAGAACCCTGCCGATGATGGGCAGGCTGGTGCCCCCTGCTGGCCAGCCAAGAGCCCAGCGTGCGGCGCAGGTCATGGATGCGCAGGTCACGCATCTCGTAGTGCTGCAGGTGCAATCCCTCGTCACAGCGGGGGTTGGCGCATCGATCACACATACGACCTCCTGTTTATCGGTTGGAAAGATTCATTTTAAATGAGAATTATTCTCAATAAAAGAGGCATCCATCCACGGTCAAAACAGAATTTAGACCACACCTTTGGCCTTCAGCGCCTCGAGTTCTGACGGCGCCAGCCCCAGGGCCTTGTAAAAACCCACATTGTGTTCGCCCACACCAGGCCCGCTGCGGTGTGGCTGAGAAGACGTTCCCTGAACCCGAGGCACCACACAGGGCGCCGGCAGTGTGCCGAGTTCTGGGTCGGTGAGGCGCATGATCGATTGCCGGTGCTGCACCTGCGGATCTTGTAGCACGTCGACGATGGTGTAGACCCGTGTGAAGGGCACCTCGGCCTGCACCAACCCCTCAGCCACTTGGGCATACGGTCGACCTGAGAACCATTCGGCGATGCCGCCATCCAGTGCATCAACGTGCCGGCAGCGCAGCGGGTTGGACACGAAGCGGGGGTCTTGGAGCCAGTCCTCGCGTCCCATGGCCACACACAGGCGCCGGAAAATGGGGTCTGACGAGGCCACCACCGTCACCCACACGCCATCTTGCGTGCGGTACATGTTGGACGGTGCGGTGTAGCCAGCCCGGTTGCCCACGTGGCCGCGCACGGAACCCAGCAGTTCGTGTTCCACGGCCAGGGGGTCAAGCAGCCGCATCAGGGCCTCGGTCCCAGACAGATCGATGTCGAAGCCCCGGCGTTCAGGGTCTGCACGCATGGCTGCCATCGCGCTTGCAATGCTGAACGCACCGAACACACCGGTGACCAGATCGCCCAGCGGCAGGTTGGGGTGTTGTGGGCCGCTTCCGGGCGTGCCAATCAGGTGCGTTAATCCGCTCATGGCTTCAAAAATGCGTGCAAAACCGGGCCGAGTGGCATAAGGCCCAGTTTGACCAAAACCGGTGACGCGCAGCACCACAAGCCTGGGGTTGGCCTGCAAGAGTGTGGCCATGTCCAGCTGCCATTTGTCGAGCGTGCCGGTGCGAAAGTTCTCGACCAACACATCGGTGTGGGCCAGTGCCTTGAGCAAGAGCGCGCGGCCCTCTGGCTGGCGAACGTCGAGTGTGATGCCCTGTTTGTTGCGGTTGATCAGTTTCCAGTACAGGGCGTGCTCGGGGGTGGTCGGTGCCAAGCCGCGCAGTGCGTCGGACCCGTCAGGCAGTTCCACCTTGGTGACGGTGGCACCCAGGTCAGCACAAAGTGTTGCGGCAAACGGTGCAGCCAGCACCGTGGACAAATCCAGGATGCGAACACCCTCTAGCAGGTGGCGCGGTGCGGTCTGATCGGTGGTGTCGGTCATGGCGGCATTGGAGCAGACAACATCGGAAGCGACAAACTCCTGAGCCACTTGTTTCGCAGAGCAAAACAACCTGGTAACCCGTATTGCCACAGCGGTAGCGGTGGATCAAGATAACGCCATGAACAAACCCGCGCCGCCCGCCAGCGACCGCCAATTTGCCGTCAACCTCAGCCGTGGGTTGGAGGTGCTCAGAGCGTTTACGCCCACAGACTACCTGCTGGGTAACCGCGAGCTTTGCCAAAAAACCGGCTTGCCCAAGGCCACAGTGTCCCGCTTGACCTACACCCTTGACCAACTGGGGTACTTGATCCGTGTAGAGCGGTTGCAGAAGTACCGGCTGGGGCCGGGTGTGTTGATGCTGGGGTATCCCATGTTGGCCAGTTTGGAGATCCGCCACTTGGCCCGCCCCCACATGGAAAAACTGGCTGCGCGCACCGGTTGGACTGTCAACCTCGGCATGTTGGGCAAGCTGGAGGTGGTCTACATCGATGCCATCCGCATCGACCACGGTAACGTGCTCAAACCCGACATCGGCAGCACGCGCCCGTTGCTGACCACCGCGCTGGGGCGTTCCCTGTTGTTCAACTGCAGTGCGCCCGACCGCGAGACCATTCTGAACCGGCTGAAGGTGCACGACCCGGCGCAATATGCCGCGGACCTGCCTTTTTTCGAGAAGGACAAGGTGTTTTTTGCCCGCAACGACTACTGCCTCAGCCGGGGCGACTGGAAGCGCAACGTGTTGGCAGTGGCTGTTCCCTTGCGGGTCTCGTCTGCTGACCATGTGCACCTGGGTCTCAATTGCACCATCAGTGGCACACGGCTGAGCAAGGCGGAGCTGGAGCAACAGGTTGTTCCGCACCTGTTGCAGGCACGGCATGACATCGAGCTCGGCAGCGGCCGTTTTCTTGACACCCACACAACCCCAACATGATTAAAAACCCCGAACTCAACGAACAGCGCTTGGCAGACATCCGGCAATTTGTACAGGACATCGCCATCCCGGCCGAAGCCCGCGTGGTGGCCGACAACCGCATTCCCGAAGACATCGTCCAGACCATGCGCGAAAGGGGCTACTTTGGCTGGAGCATCCCGCGCGAATACGGTGGTGCCGGCCTCAGCAC
>JBEBBB010000134.1:0-10461 GCA_041158605.1 Pseudomonadota bacterium | reverse complement strand
CAACGCAGGCTGGGCATTTTGTGGGGCACGGCCGGTGCCATTGTGTTGCGCGTGATCTTGATTGTGTTTGCCCTTGCGCTCCTGGCCATTCCTTATCTGAAAATCATTGGCGCGGTGTTGCTGGTGTGGATCGGCGTCAAGCTGCTGGCCCCCGATGACGAGGACGAACACGGCAACATCGAGTCCAGCGACAAGCTGTGGGCGGCGGTGAAAACCGTGATCGTGGCCGATTTGGTCATGAGCATTGACAACGTGATTGCCATTGCGGGTGCCGCTGAAGGCGCGGGCGGGGCCCACAAAATTCCATTGGTGGTGTTTGGCCTGTTGGTGAGCATTCCCATCATCGTGTGGGGCAGCCAGATGGTGATCAAATTGATGGAACGTTTCCCCGTCATCATCGTTTTGGGGGGCATGTTGCTTGGCTGGATTGCGGGCTCCATGGTCGTGACCGATCCGGCGCTGTTGCCTTATTTGGCGCAAGCTGTTGACGGCGCAAAGCCCGTGGTGAGTGCTTGGGCCAGTTACGGCGCGGGTGTCTTCGGTGCGCTGCTGGTCTTGGCGGTGGGCACCCTGATGAAGAAGAGAGGCCAAGCCCCGGCCCCCTGAGCCGCAGGGAGGGGTTCTGCCCTCCCTCGGCTTCTGAACCGACAGGATGCGTCATGAAATCAAGCGGCAGCAGACAGGCCCTTTCTTTTTGGCGCTCGGATTGGATGGCGGCGCTGCTGATCGTGCTCGTGGCCCTGCTGGTGCAACAGACCACGGTTTTTTTTGACCGGTTGGAGCGCCGCTTTTTCGATTTTGCTGCCACGCAGACCGACCGCCGCCCCTCTGACAAGGTGGTGGTCTTGGCCATTGACGACCAAAGCATCCGCAACATCGGGCGTTGGCCGTGGTCGCGCGACGTCCATGCCCGCATGTTGGACACCCTGGCCGCAGCCAAGGTCAAAACGGTGGTCCACACCACGTTCTTTTTTGAGCCCCAGTCTGACACGGGGTTGCAGTTCGTGCGGCAAATGGAACAAGCCTTGTTGGGGGCTCCCGATGCAGACCCATGGGTGGCCCGTTTAAGGGGTGTGATTGGCAGCGCCAAAGTGGATTTGGACACCGACACGCGTTTGGCCACCAGTTTGGGGCAGGCCGGGAATGTGTTGGTGCCCGCGTTTGCCACCCCAGGCGATGGCCTGGGTTTGCCCGATACCCGGCTGCCCGCTTTCGCCAAGCCTCTGGACGGCGCGGCGTTTGCCAACATGGCATTGCCGCGAGTGGAGTCAGTGCAGTGGCCGATTGTCGGCGTGGCTGAGCGTGCCGTTGCCGTGGGTCACCTGAACCAGTCGCCCGATGAGGTGGACGGCGTCGTTCGCGCCAGCACTTTGTTTTTGAACCACGGCGGGCAGGTGTTGCCCGGTTTGGGGGTGTTGGCTGCGGCTCATGCCCTGAACTTGGACCTCACAACGCTGACCCGGCAAACCGATGGGGCGCTGGTGTTGGGGGGGCTTCGCATCCCTGTCGATGCCCGGGGCCGGGTGTTTCCTCAGTACTACAGCGGGGACGTCAACGCCCCTGCCTTTGTCACCGATTCTTTCTACGATGTGTACGCCGGGAAGATACCGGCCAGCAAGTACGCGGGCAAGGTGGTGGTCATTGGGGCAACGGCCACCGGGGTGGGTGACCTGCTCTCCACCCCTGTGAGCGCGGCGTTGTCACCCGCAGCCGTGATGGCGCATGAAACTTCCAGCCTTCTCAGCAATCACTTTTTCGAAGCCCCTGATTGGGCCACTGTGGCCCAATTGGCGGCTGTTCTCGCGGTGACCGTTTACTTGATGTTCGGGTTGCCGCGCCTGGCGGGAGCCCCTGCGGCCATGGTCACCGGGCTCCTGTGGGCGGGATTGCTGCTGGTCGAATACCTGGCGGTCTCGCGGCAGCACATGTGGCTGCCGCTGGTGTTGCCTGCGGCGGTGCTGGTGCTGGGCTACCTGGGCCTGACGACCAAGCGCTTTTTGGTCACCGAGGCGGGCAAGCAAAAAGCAGACGAAGAATCCGCTGAGACCAACCGCTTGATGGGCTTGGCGCTGCAAGGCCAAGGTCAGCTGGACATGGCGTTTGACCGGTTTCGCCGTGTGCCCCTGAGCGACGCCGTGATGGACAACCTGCTGAACTTGGCGCTGGATTTCGAGCGCAAGCGGCAGTTCAACAAGGCGGAGGCCGTGTACCAGCACATGGCCTCGTTCGACAGGCATTTCAAAGACCTGCAAGCCAAGCTCAAGCGGGTCAAATCACTGTCTGACACCGTGTTGTTGGGTGGGGCGGGCGCTCACCCTGGGTCCACCGTGGTTTTGGGTGATGCTGGCATTGAAAAGCCAATGCTGGGCCGCTACCAAGTGGAGAAAGAGTTGGGCAAGGGGGCCATGGGGGTGGTGTACCTCGGCAAAGACCCGAAAATCGGCCGGGTGGTGGCCATCAAAACCATGGCGTTGGCGCGCGAATACGAGGGTGAGGAGCTGACAGACGCGCGCCAGCGGTTCTTCCGTGAAGCCGAAACCGCCGGGCGGTTGCAGCACCAGCACATCGTCACCATTTTTGACGCCGGTGAGGACCATGAACTGGCATACATCGCCATGGAGTTCCTCAAAGGCAAAGATTTGTCCGAGCACACGCGGGCAGGGTATTTGTTGCCCATTCCCCAGGTGGTGTCCATCGTGGCCCGTGTGGCCGAGGCCTTGGACTATGCCCACCAGTTGAATGTGGTGCACCGCGACATCAAGCCCGCCAATGTGATGTACGAGGATCTCTCAGACGCCGTCAAGGTCACAGACTTTGGCATTGCCCGCGTCACCGATGCCAGCCGCACCCGCACGGGCATGGTGTTGGGCACACCCAGTTTCATGTCGCCCGAGCAAATTGCCGGCAAAAAGGTCGATGGCCGCTCTGACTTGTATTCGTTGGGGGTGATGGCCTTTCAGCTGCTGACCGGTGCATTGCCTTATCGCGCCGACTCCATGGCCGAGTTGATGTTCAAAATCGCGAATGAGCCCGCTCCCGATGCCCGAACCGTTCGCCCAGACATTCCCGCTGCATTGGCGGTTGCGGTGGGCAAAGCCATGGCCAAGGGACTGGATGTGCGGTATGCACGGGGCAACGACATGGCGCGTGACTTGCGGCACAGCCTCGCAGGTGTGCTGGCCGCGCCGCAGGCCGCTTCCGCCTCGGCCGATTTTGAAGACACCCAGCCCGGTGCCCCGGAAGGGTTCGCCACCACGGTGGTTTTGCCTGCTTCATCTGAAAGGCCTGCATGAACTTTGAATACGCTGGCCTGACCGACCCTGGCTTGCTGAGGGAAAACAACGAAGACTCCGTCGCGCTCGACACCGCGCAAGGCGTTGCTGTGTTGGCCGACGGCATGGGTGGCTACAACGCCGGCGAAATAGCCAGCGCCATGGCGGTGACTTTTGTGAGGGCCGAATTGTCCCGCTGGCTGGAAGAGGCGGCACCTCAATGCACCGCAAGTGACATCAAACACGCCATGGAGACGTGTGTGGTCAACGCCAACCAGTCGATTTACAACGCGGCCAATGCCAACCCCCAGTTCAGTGGCATGGGCACCACCATTGTGGTGGGGGTGTTCGGGGCGAAGCGTGTGCTGTTGGCCCACGTGGGAGACTCCCGCTGTTATGTGTGGCGTCAGGGCACACTGACCCAACTCACGCGGGACCACTCGCTCTTGCAAGAACAATTGGATGCAGGCCTGCTCACCCCCGCGCAGGCCAAGGTGGCGTCACACAAGAACCTCGTGACCCGTGCCCTGGGCGTGGAGGAGGGGGTGCAGGTGGACGTGATGGAGCACACACCTCTGTTGGGCGATGTCTACCTGATGTGCTCTGACGGGCTCAGCGACATGCTGGACGACGAAGACCTTGCCCGGATTCTGGTGGCCAAGTCCAGCCTCCAAGAGCGGGCCATGGCCCTGGTTCGTGCGGCCAACGACGCAGGGGGGCGCGACAATATTTCGGCCATACTGGTCGGTGCAAAGGCAGAATCGGGCACACAGGGATTTTTCTCACGCATTTTGCGAAGGGGTTGAAACCTTTTGCGCACATGAAAAGAACAGATTGGAGTCGGCCATGCCGAAAATGATCGTCTCGATCGACGGTGTTGTCATCAAAGAAGTGCAGTTGACCAAAGACCGCACGACACTGGGCCGTCGCCCTTACAACGACGTGGTCATCGACAACCTGGCGGTCAGTGGTGAGCATGCGGTGCTTCAGATGATGGGGGCCGATGTGCACATTGAAGACCTCAACAGCACCAACGGCACCTACATCAATGGCAAGGCTGTCAAAAAGCAACTGCTGCGCCACAACGACACCATCGAAATCGGCAAACACAAAATCAAGTTCCTGAACGAACAAGCCGGGGCCGGGTTTGAAAAAACCATGGTCATTCGGCCCGCAGCCGCAGCGGCGGCGCACGCCGATGCGCCAGTGGCAGGCAGTGCGGCCATTCGGGTGGTATCGGGTGCTGCTGCGGGGCGTGAAGTGGTGCTGGTCAAGGTCGTCACGACCATTGGCAAACCAGGTGTGGCGGTGGCTGCCATCACCCGCCGGCCCCACGGCTACGTGGTGGCGCTGGTGGAGGGACAAAACCACCCCATGTTGAACGACATTCCCCTGGACACCGAGCCCCAGGTGCTGAAAAACGGGGATGTGCTTGAGTTGGCGGGCACCAAAATGCAGTTTGTGACCCTCTGACCCGGCGCTGCCGGTTGTGTCGCGGGCGGATGCTCATGTTCAGAAAGCACCTGCCACGCACCCTCATCACCCTGCTGCCTCTGGCGCTGGTGCTGTTGCACATTTTGGGTGTGTTCCGTTTGGGCCTTTTGGACCGTGTCGATGAGTTGATTTACGACGCGCGGCTGAAGGCCACCATGCCCCGTACGTTGGACGATCGCATCGTCATCGTGGACATTGACGAGCACAGCCTGGCGGAGCAGGGTCGCTGGCCCTGGTCGCGCAGCAAGCTCGCCGCACTGACCGATGAGCTGTTTGTGCGCCAGCAGGCGGCTGTGGTGGGCTTTGACATTGTGTTTGCCGAGCCCGACGACAGCTCAGGTCTGGCACAACTCCGGCAATTGGCCCAAGGTGCTTTGAAGGATGTGCCCCTGTTTGGCGAGCAGGTGCAGGCCTTGGCCCCATCGCTGGACCACGATGCCCGTTTTGCCCAATCCCTCCAAGGGCGGGCATCGGTGCTGGGCTATTACTTCACCAGTGACCGCGGCGGACGCACGTCAGGGCAGTTGCCCCGGCCCGTGTTTTCGGCCGCTGCATTGAACGGTGCCCCCGTTGCATTCACGACATGGACGGGTTACGGCGCCAACCTGCCCCTGTTGGCCCAGGCCGCCGCATCAGGCGGGTTTTTCAATGCCATCACCGATGACGATGGCGTGGTGCGTTCGGTGCCCTTGGTCGCCGAGCACGCCGGGCAACATTACGAATCGCTGGCATTGGCCATGTTGCGCCAGTTGATGCCCCACAGCACCGTGGAGCCAGGGTTTCCACCCCACCGGTTTCTGCCGAAAGCCTACCAAGGGCTGGAGAGTGTGGTGCTCAAGCAGGGCGCCAGTGTCATGGCCCTGCCCGTGGACCAGCGCGTCAGCACCCTCGTGCCTTACCGCCATTTCGGGGGTCCCTCCGGCGGTGGGTTTCGGTATGTGTCGGCCACCGATTTGCTCAACGGGCGGGTGGCCCCGTCGTTGTTGAAAGACAAATTGGTGTTGGTGGGCACCACCGCCCCGGGATTGTTGGACTTGCGTGCCACCCCGGTGGGCTTGGTGTACCCGGGTGTGGAGGTGCACGCCAACCTGCTGTCGTCCTTTCTGGACGGGCGCACGCTGGTCAAGCCCGATTACGCGTTGGGCTACGAGCTGGCCGCAGCGCTGGTGGTGGGGTTGCTGCTGGCATTGGCTTTGCCTTGGCTGGGCGCCACCCCTGCCACGCTGTTGAGCATGGGGGTGCTGCTGACGGCTGTGTCGTTGGACGTGTGGCTTTACACCGCCCATGGGCTGGTGTTGCCCCTGGCCTCTTCTCTGTTTGTGGTGTTGACGGCGTTTGCACTCAACATGAGTTATGGCTATTTCGTGGAAAGCCGATCCAAGCGAGATTTGGCGCAGCTGTTCGGGACTTACGTGCCCCCAGAGTTGGTGAATGAAATGGTCAAAGACCCCGATCGCTACAGCATGCAGGCCGCCTCACGGGAATTGACGGTCATGTTTTGCGACATGCGCGGCTTCACCCAGTTGTCCGAAAACATGCCTCCGGCCCAGCTGCAGGCCTTGCTCAACACAGTGTTCAGCCGCTTGACCCATGTGGTGCGGGCGCACCAAGGCACCATCGACAAATACATGGGCGACTGCATCATGGCTTTCTGGGGCGCCCCGGTCGATGCCCAGGCCCACGCCAGCATGGCGGTGCGGGCGGCGCTGGACATGGTGGCCGCCATTGACGCGCTGAACCGTGAGCATGCCGTCAAAGGTTGGCCCAGCGTGGGGGTGGGCATCGGGCTCAACACCGGCCCCATGTTGGTGGGAGACATGGGCTCAGACATTCGGCGCAGCTACACCGTGATGGGCGACGCCGTGAACCTGGCGGCCAGGTTGGAGGGCCTGACCCGCCACTATGGCGTGGACTGGCTGGTGAGCGAAGACACCCGCTGCCAAGCGCCCGAATTTGCGTGGCAAGAGGTAGACACGGTGGCCGTGAAGGGCCGCGAAAAAGCCGTCAAGGTGTACACCCTGCTGAGCCCCGAGGTTGGCGCCCCAGCCCATGCGCTTCAAGAAGAGCTCAGGCTGTGGGCGCCCGTGCCCAGCGCTTACCGTGCCCAAGACTGGGACGCGTGTGACGTGCACCTGTTGAACGTGATGCGGCTGTGTCCGGCCCGCCCCTTGTATGCCTTCTACGCCAAGCGTGTGCAGCTTGCCCGAGCCCATCCCCCCGGCCCCAACTGGGACGGCACCACACGGTTCGACACCAAATGAACACCGCTGCGCCGCTGCGTGTGAGAGTGCTGGGCTGCGCCGGGGCCATTGCACGCGGTGCCCGCACCACGTCATTCCTGGTGAACGAACACCTGCTGGTGGATGCGGGCACCGGCGTGGGCGATCTCACCTTGGACGAAATGGCCGCCATTCAGCACGTGGTGCTGACCCACGCCCACCTTGACCACATTGCCGCGCTGCCGCTCATGTTGGATGCCGTGGGCACCCGGCGTGGGCGCCCTTTGCAAGTGCATGCCCTGCCCGACACCCTGGCCGCGTTGCAGGCCCACGTGTTCAACGACCTGATATGGCCCGATTTTTCCCGCCTTCCCACCCCTGAAGCCCCCTTTGTGAGTTTTCACGCCCTGGCCACGGGGCAGCAACTGCAGTTGGGGGGCGTGCACGTGGAGGCTTTGCCCGCCAGCCACACGGTGGCCGCCGTGGGCTACGCGGTGGCCCTGGGGTCCCAGCACCCCCATTGGGTGTTTTCAGGCGACACGGGTCACAACCCCGCTTTTTGGCACCGGGTCAACCAACTGCCGGTGGGGGTGTTGGTGATGGAAACCGCCTTCAGCGAGCGCGAGGCGGCATTGGCCCGTGTCAGCCAGCACCTTTGCCCCAGCGTGCTGGCCGCACAACTGGCCTTGATGCGCCCTGGCCTGACCTGCCCCATTTTCATCAGCCACATGAAACCGGCCGAAACCGAATCGATCATGCAAGACATTGCGCAACTCAACCACCACCGCCAAACCCTTGGCCTGCAGCCGTGGGCCATTTCCGCGCTTCAATCCGACCACAGGTGGGTGCTGTGAACGCGTCCGGTGGGGCAGGGGAAGCCGAGGCCCGGTTTTTCCGTGACTTGCAGGGGGTGACCACCCGCATTCACGACACCGACAACCTGGACCAACTGATGGTGGAGGTGAGCCAGGACATTTGTGGCCTGCTCAACGCCGACCGGTTGACCCTGTACGTGGTGAACGACGACAAAACCGCCATCGTTTCCCGCGTGAAAACCGGGCTCAACACCGCCAAAGACCTGAAGCTGCCCATCACCGCCCAAAGCATTGCCGGTTATGTGGCCTTGACGCACAAAACCCTGAACATTGCCGATGTGTATGACGAGGTCGACCTGCGGCAGATCGACCCCTGCTTGGGTTTTTTGAAGGAAGTGGACCGCCGCTCGGGCTACCGCACCCGCGAAATGCTGGTGGCCCCCATCTTGCGTGGACCCGACTTGGTGGGGGTGTTGCAGGTGGTCAACGCACGCGATGGCCGCGCTTTCTCTGCGCTTGCGCAAGAGGGCGTCACCAAGTTGTGCCAAACGCTGTCCTCCGCCATTCGCCACCGCGTGCTAGCGGCCCAAACGGTGGCATGGCCAGCGGTGTCGAAATACGCCGGCCTGGTGGTGGACGGCGTGGTGTCTGCCGACGAACTCGCCCGGTGCATGGCCAAGGCCCGCGAAGACCGCGTGCACGTCGAGCAAGTGCTGATGGCCGACATGCACGTCACCGCCCCGCAACTGGGCCGGTCGCTTTCGCATTTTTTTGGGGTGCCCTACGTGGGGTTTGATGCCAAGCGCATCCGCTCAGAAGTTTTGCACGCCAAGCTCAAAACCGACTTTGTGGCCCAGTGCCAATGGCTGCCCTTGGAAGAGGGACCCGGGGGCCTGTTGATTCTGGCGGTAGACCCCGAAGATGCCCGCAACGGCAAGCTGGTGCCCCAAGTGTTCCCGCAGTTTCCCCGCTTGGTGTTTGCCGTGACCACGGCCAGCGAATTTGCCCAAACGGTGGCGCAATTGGTGGGGGTCGGGCCAGAGCCCTACGGGCCTGAGGACATGCTGACCGACACCCCCCTGGCGCAAGACGACGACGACACCCCTGAGCCAGGGTTGGTGACGGCCGCACAAGACAACGAGCTGGTCAAATTTGTCAATAAAGTCATCGTCGATGCCCACCGCCAGGGCGCGTCAGACATTCACTTCGAGCCCCAGCCTGGCAAGGCCAAAGCCAGTATTCGCTTTCGCATCGACGGCTCTTTGCAGCCTTACGCGGATGTGCCTGCCGCCTACCGCAACAGCTTCGTCGCCCGCATCAAAATCATGTGCGACTTGGACATTTCCGAGAAGCGCAAGCCCCAAGACGGCAAGATCAAATTCAAGAAGTTTGGACCGCTGGACATCGAACTGCGGGTGGCCACCCTGCCCTCCGCGGGCGGCGTGGAAGACGTGGTCATGCGCCTGCTGGCCGCAGGCGAGCCCATCGCACTGGCGCAGTTGGGATTGACCGAGCACAACCGCCAGCGGCTTGAAGCCACCATTGGCAAACCCTACGGCCTGTTTTACGTGTGTGGCCCCACCGGCTCCGGCAAAACCACCACATTGCACTCCATCCTGAAGCACCTGAACACGCCCGACACCAAAATCTGGACGGCCGAAGACCCGGTTGAAATCACCCAAAAAGGGCTGCGGCAGGTGCAGGTGAACAAAAAAGCGGGCATCGACTTTGCACTGGTCATGCGCGCCTTCTTGCGGGCCGACCCCGACATCATCATGGTGGGCGAAAGCCGCGACAAAGAAACCGTCGGCATGGGTGTGGAAGCCTCGCTCACCGGGCACTTGGTGTTCTCCACCCTGCACACCAACTCAGCGCCCGAGTCCATCACCCGGCTGCTCGACATGGGCATGGACCCCTTCAACTTTGCCGACGCCCTGCTGGGCATCTTGGCCCAGCGTTTGGCCAAGCGCTTGTGCAGCTGCAAAGAGGCCTACGAGCCCAGTGCGGACGAGATGCGGTTGTTTGTGGCCGAGTACGCCCAAGAGCTGGTCCGCACCCCCGTCTGGGCAGCCAACCCCGAACAAGCCACGCAAGACCTGTTGGCCCAATGGCGGCGCACGCACGGTGTCAACGGTCGTTTGCACCTGTACCGCGCCAAAGGCTGCGACAAATGCCGCGACACCGGCTACAAAGGCCGCTTGGGCCTGCACGAGTTGCTGGTGGCCGACGACACCACCCGTCAGCTCATCCAAGAACGCGCCCGCGTGGCCCAGCTGTTCACCGCGTGTGTGGAGGCGGGGATGCGCAGCCTGAAGATGGACGGCATGGAAAAGGTGCTGATGGGGTTGACAGATTTGAAACAGGTGCGCACGGTTTGTGTCAAATAAACGTAGCAAACAATTGTTTATAGACAAGCGTTGAGTGCCCATTTTTTAATTTTAGGTGCTGACTGCATGCCATGTTCCCAAAATGGGGAGGGCTGCCATCTTTCGTCACAGTTCGGTCTTCGAATGTGACATAAATTTGCACATTTCAGCCCGTGTTGCTTTGAAACAGGTCGATGCTGCGTGGTTTTTGGGCTGGCACGGCAAATGCTGGTATCTCCTCACGTCAATACCGACGCCGTTTTCAAGGAGTTCTCATGAAACAGATGGTTCAAAA
>JBEBBB010000133.1:0-4475 GCA_041158605.1 Pseudomonadota bacterium | reverse complement strand
CGAGCGATGGTATAAACAAAAAAAACCTGCGCCCCGCCTGGAGACCTTGTGCCCGATACCGCCGTTGCAGCGAGCGCCGCCGCACCCACAACAACCCACCCAGCAGACTGCGACGTTCTGGTCGTGGGTGGAGGCATCAACGGTTGTGGCATTGCACGCGACCTGGCGGGCCGGGGCTGGCGCGTCACACTCGCCGAACAAGACGACTTGGCGTCTCACACCTCGTCGGCCTCCACCAAACTGATCCACGGCGGCCTGCGTTACCTGGAACACAACGGGTTCGGTTTGGTCCGAAAGGCCTTGCAAGAGCGCGAGGTGTTGATGCGCAGCGCGCCGCACATCATGTGGCCGTTGCGGTTTGTGATGCCCCACGACCCCACCATGCGGCCCGCTTGGTTGATCCGGTTGGGGTTGTTTTTGTACGACCACTTGGCCCGGCGCGAGGTGTTGCCAGCATCCACCGGGCTGGACCTGCGGCGGCACCCTGCAGGAGCACCTCTGCACCCCCACTACACCCGTGGTTTTGCCTACTCAGATGGTTGGGTAGACGACGCCCGGCTGGTGGTGCTCAACGCCATCGATGCGCAAGCCAGGGGAGCCACCATCCTGACCCGAACACGGGTCACCGCCGCCCAACGCAGCGCAACCGGTTGGGAAGCCACGCTGCAAGGCCCCGGTGGGCGCGCCCACACCGTGAAGGCGCGCGCCCTGGTCAACGCGGCAGGGCCATGGGCCGAGCGGTTTTTGCGGGGTGTGGCCCGGCCAGCCGCCGGCGAGACGCTGGCCCACAAACACCTGCGCTTGGTCAAGGGCTCCCACATCGTGGTGCCCCGGTGTTTTGAACACGACCACGCGTACATCTTCCAAAACCCCGACAAACGCATCATTTTTGCCATCCCCTACGAGCAAAACCACACGCTGATCGGCACCACAGACTGCGAAACCAGTGGCGACCCCGGCCAGGCCGCCATCAGCCCCGACGAGGTGGCCTACCTGTGTGAACAGGCCAGCCGGTATTTCCGCTTGGCCATACGGCCTGAACAGGTGGTTTGGACCTACGCTGGCGTTCGCCCCCTGTTGGACGACGCGTCTGGAGACCCCTCCGCCGTGACCCGCGACTACCTGCTTGAAACCGACCACACAGCGGCCCCTTTGCTGAGCATCTGGGGCGGCAAGATCACCACCTTCCGCAAACTGGCGGAGGAAGCGGCTGGAGAAATTGGTCGGTTGCTGGGTGACCACCGCCCCAGCTGGACCCAAGGGGCCAGCTTGCCAGGCGGCGATCTGCGCGGCTGGATACAGCCCACCCAACGCCCCGACACCGACTTCGCGCGTTTTGTGACCGCGGTGCAAGAACGCCACCCCTGGTTGCCCGCCACCCTGGCCCGGCGGCTGGCCCGCGCTTACGGCAGCCGCATACACCTGGTGTTGGGCGGCGCCGAGCACCTGGACGGCCTGGGCCCAGAGGTGGCGCCGGGTCTGCACGAAGCCGAGCTGCACTACCTTCACCACATGGAATGGGCCCGCTGTGCAGACGACGTGTTGTGGCGGCGCAGCAAACTCGCGTTGCACCTCAACACAGCAGAACGCGCACAGGTGGCCCAGTGGTGCAACACACACTGGAACACCCAGCCCTAACCAACGCCGGGCAAGGGCTGTTCGGTTCAAAGGACCCTTACACCCCCAAGGCCTTCACCTCTTGTCGCAGCGCCGCGGCCATGTCCCGTTCGCGCTTGCGGGTTTGGCGGGCCACCCACACGCTGTAGGCCACGATCACCACCGTCACCGTCACGATCAGCAAG
Organism: Pseudomonadota bacterium; assembly: GCA_041158605.1. Classification (GTDB taxonomy): domain Bacteria; phylum Pseudomonadota; class Gammaproteobacteria; order Burkholderiales; family Burkholderiaceae_C; genus JBEBBB01. The sequence goes on along the minus strand of JBEBBB010000133.1, from coordinate 2,673 downwards.
GTGGCAGCGGCGTAGATGGTGGGGTTGATGCCCCGGCGGGCGTATCCAAAAATCACCTGGGGCAAGGTGTTCACCCCAGGGCCTGACAAAAACTCCGAAATCACCACGTCGTCAAACGACAGGGTGAAGCTCAACAGGAACGCGGCCAAGATGGCCTGGAAGATGTTGGGCAGGGTGACCAGAAAAAACACCTGGTGGGGTTTGGCCCCCAAGTCCATGGCCGCCTCTTCGATGCGGCGGTCCATCTCCATCAAGCGGCTCTGGATCACCACCATGCCGTAGGCCATACCCAACAGGGTGTGGCCCATGATGATGGTCAACATCCCCCGCTCGGGCCAGCCGAACACGTTCTGCGCGCCCACCATCAGCAACAGCAGCGACAGACCGATCACCACCTCGGGCATCACCAATGGGGCGTTGACCATGCCCGAAAACACGGTGCGGCCCAGGAAGCGGCGGTACCGCACCAGCACAAAGGCGGCAAACGTGCCCAGGATGGCCGACAACACGCCGGTGACCGCCGCCACCTGCAGCGACAACCAGAACCCCTCGACGATTTTGGTGTCGCGGGTCAGGGCCTCGTACCAGCGCAGCGAAAAGCCGGTGAAGTTGGCGTCTTGGCGGGTGCTGTTGAAGCTGAACACCACCATAAAAAACAGCGGCATGTACAGAAACAAGAACACCACCGCCAACCACAACTTGCCAAAGTGTTTTTCCAGAAAGGTTTTCATGGGTGTGCTTTCAGGGGTTCACTTCTGGTCTTCGGCCGTGTAGTGGTAGTACAGGGCCAGGGGCACCACGATCAAACCGATCATCACCACGGCCAGGGCCGAGGCGCGTGGCCAGTTGTTGCTGGTGAACATCTCGTCCCAGACCACCCGGCCGATCATCATGTTCTCGGGGCCACCCAGCAGCGAGGGGATCACGAACTCGCCCAGGGCAGGGATGAACACCAGCATAAAACCGGCCACGATACCGGCCTTGGACAGGGGCACGGTGATCAACCAAAAGGCCTTGAACGGGGTGGTGCCCAGGTCGTAAGCGGCTTCCAGCAGGCGGAAATCCATCTTGACCAGGTTGGCGTACAGCGGCAGCACCATAAAAGGCAGGTACACGTAGGTCATGCCCACCAGCATGGACACGTCGGTGTAGAGCATCTGAATGGGCTCGCTGACCAGGCCCAAGGCCATCAGCACCTTGTTGACCACACCTTGGTCGGCCAAGATGCCCTTCCACGCGTACACCCGCAGCAAAAACGACGTCCAGAAGGGCAACATCACCATCATCAGCAACGCCGGGCGCAGCGCGGGGGCCGAGCGGGCGATGAAGTACGCAAACGGGTAACCCAGTACCAGGCACAACACCGCTGTCCAAGCCGCGTACCAGATGGAGCGCAGGTAGGCCTCGATGTAGATCGTCTTGAACAAAGGCCCGCCTTCACCGTCTTTGAAGATGGACCAGTAGTTTTCGTATTTCAGGCTCAAGATGCCCGTGACCGGGTCCCACAAAGGCTTGAAAGGGTGGATGCTCTCGCCCATGTCCACAAAGCTGATGTAGAGCAGGATGAGAAATGGCAAAAAGAAAAACACCAGCAGCCAGGTGTAGGGCACACCGATCACAAACCGGCGGCCGGGCACAGACAACATCGGGGTCTGGGGCGTTGGGGTCATCTGGGGCCTCCGGTCAGTCGCGCAACACCACGGCGTCGGTGTCGTCCCACCAGAAAAAAACCTCGTCTTCCCAGGTGATGTTCAGCATCTCGTGGCGGGAACCGTTCGGTTCGGTGATCTTGACCCGGTTGCCCTGCGGCGTGGCCAGGATGTAGGTGTTGTAGGACCCAAAGTAAGCGATCTCTTTCACGCGCCCGGTGAACAGGTTGTGGTCCACACCCGCCGGGCGGGTTTTGGCGATGCTGATTTTTTCAGGCCGCACCGCCACCGCCACGGCCATGCCCATGGCGCCGCTGATGCCATGGCCTACGTGGATCTCACCGATGGGGGTGGTGACCGCACAACGGTCGGGCTCGTCCACCGAGAGCTTGCCGTCAAACAGGTTCACGTTCCCGATGAAGTCGGCCACAAAACGGTTGGCGGGATACTCGTACACCTGTTGGGGAGAGCCCACCTGCAGCACCCGGCCTTTGCTCATGATGGCGATGCGGTTGGCCATGGTCATGGCCTCTTCCTGGTCGTGGGTCACCATCACACAGGTCACCCCGACTTTTTCGATGATGTTGACCAGCTCAAACTGGGTCTGCTCGCGCAGCTTTTTGTCCAGGGCGCCCAGGGGTTCGTCCAGCAACAACAGCTTGGGCTTTTTGGCCAGGCTGCGGGCCAGGGCCACCCGTTGCTGCTGCCCGCCGGAGAGCTGGTGGGGCTTGCGTTTGGCATAGGGAGTGAGCTGGACCAGGGCCAGCATCTCGTCGGTGCGGCGCTGGACCTCGTCTTTGGGCAGGCCCTCGCGTTTCAGGCCAAACGCCACGTTCTCCCAGATATTGAGGTGGGGAAACAAGGCGTAGCTCTGGAACATCATGTTCACGGGGCGCTCGTAGGGTGGCATGCCCGCCACGTCTTGGCCGCCCAACAAAATGCGGCCTTTGGTGGGCGTTTCAAAGCCGGCCAACATGCGCAACAAGGTGGACTTGCCACACCCCGAACTGCCCAGCAAGGCAAA